>MFZQ01000010.1:43072-46832 GCA_001789445.1 Candidatus Roizmanbacteria bacterium RIFCSPHIGHO2_02_FULL_40_13b
ATGGGCCATTTGTTCATTTCAATTCATTATAGCATCTAGTATCATAGCTCTACATGAAGAAGTATATCGTTCTTGTACTACTTTTGGCGCTTTCCGTATTTCTTATTTATTTACCATACAAAACGTACTTACACTCCAAACAATCTATACCCGTCCCCACGCTTTTACCTACTCCATTCCCAAAAGTAATGCCATTCAGTGATTAGTTTTTTTTGAGAGAATTAATGTCTTTTTGAATTTCGATTAGCGTTCTCGTGAGAATGGCCATTTGTTTTTGAATATTTTGCAAAGAACCCGTTTCTTCTTGTTCTTCAACCTCTCCTTCAGATTGAATTTGGTCCAGATCTTCAGAAAGCTCTTCAAAATCCTTTTGTATGAGATCGGAATCTTCCTCAAGCTCATCAACGTCTTGCTGAAGCTCATCAACGTCTTCCTGAATTTCTTCAATATCATCTTCAACTGATTCTAAACTTTGCGTATGCCTGTTCACCGTCATTTGAATAAAAATGGCCAAGTAAATGGCCTCAAGTGAGACAGCGGTTGTTAAAATAAGAAGGATTTGGTCGATATTGAATCCAAAAAAATGGAGTGTAAAAATTCCTATGAAAAAAAATGTGTGAAGTGCAATAGACTTTGGAGTTCCAATCCAAATAGTCGCTTTTTGGGTAATATCATCAATTGTTGTAGCTTTCGCATCTTCCGTTGCCATCTAATTACAATACAACACTTGACTTCGATATGCAATTTGATTTATAGTGTAGGGTCTATGAATGATCCAAAAGATGATATAGAGGAGATTGAACTCGTTCCTCCTGAAGAAATTAAAGCTCAAGCACAGGAGCAAATAAATCAAGCACGTGCACTTTTAGATCTTGAACAATCGATAAAAACATACTATCAAGGAGCCCAATCAAAACGAGAAGAAATGAAACAGCATAAAGAAATGGTTGCTGATGCCTACGCAAATGATAAGACTTTAGCCGAAAGCGAAGAAAAGATGAAAGCATTGAAAATGGAAGCAAATAAAGTCCGAGACCAGATTAGCGCAACTTCAGCCGTTATTGAAGCAAAACAGAAACTGCGAGAATTATCCGAGGAAGTTAAAGAACTAGAAAAAACGCTCTCCAAATTCTTATTACAGTACAAAGATCTGGCCCAAACCAATCAGATAATGGTTCGAGAAGGCGAAATGTATCAAATCGTCCAAAGTGCAAAATTGGTGAAACAATCAGCACTAAGCCAATGAAAGATTCTGTCACTAAAATAATTTATATCCTCATAACCGCACTCATATTTTCAATTGCACTGTTTTTAATTGCGAATAGAAACCCTCAGACGATCTCACAGGTCTTATTACGAGTAACTCCAACATCTAAAGATACTATTGCGACACCATTTATGATTGACTCTCTTCGAAAAAGGTCATATGAGGGTGGAAAAATAGTAGTTGAAAATAAAGCATATGAAACAAATACGTTTACTGCATATGTAGTTTCATATCCTTCTGATGGGCTAAAACTCTTTGCCTTATTGAGTGTTCCGAAGCAAAAAGACAAAACGTTCCCAATTCTCATCATGAATCACGGTTACATCCCCCCGGATCAATATTCATCTATTTATGCGTACAAAAATCCATTTGATTTTTTCGCATCAAACGGGTTTATTGTTTTGAAACCAGATTACCGGGCAAATGGAAGCTCGGAAGGCGACAAAAAAGACCCACTCAACAGACTAAGCTACCCCATCGATGTCCTAAATCTTATTTCTTCTCTTCCAACTTTGAGCTCTCTCCCAATCCTCTCCTCTTCTCCTCCGCTCCGCCCTATCTCCCAATCCTCTCCTCCCCACCTCTTCATATGGTCCCACTCCATGGGCGGAGACATCACACTTAAAATACTCGAGGTAGCTGGGAACAAAGTGAAAGCCGCTAGTTTATGGGCGCCAGTTGCCATAGATTATCCAGAGAGTATGTTATTCTTTCTGCGCTTGCAAAATTCGCCGAATTATGAAATCGTGAAAAACCTCACGCGTACGTTACTTTCAGGAGATGAATTCAAAAAACTTTCCCCAACTCAAAATCTACACTATATTCAATCGAAAATAATACTACATCATGGAACAGCCGATGATTTAGTTCCATACAAATGGGGCGCTGACCTAGACAAAAAACTTTCTGAACAAAAAATTCCACATGTTTTTTATTCATACAAGGGAGAAGATCATAACTTTGGTCGCGGGGCGCACCAGACAGTTCTGAATAGAGATCTGGAGTTTTTTAGATCAAACTAATCGTCTCGTTCATGTGTGGCATGTAGACTTCAAGCGAGGGATTTTTTTCATTCACTTTTTCTTTCAAAACAGTCCGAGATGTATCTTCCCCATGGGTTAAAATAAGTTTTTTTACATCAGCTATTTTGTTAAACCACGATAACAGTTTTGACTGATCAGCATGCGCACTCATTCCCGAAGCATGCGTTACCGTGGCATTCACCTGAATTTTTCGATCCATAATTGTTACAATTCGTCCCCCATCAAGAATTTCACGTCCCAAAGTTCCTTCTCCCTGATAGCCAACTATGAAAAGTCGAGTCGTTCGATACGGCAAGTATTCGAGCGCGTGGTACATTATTCTTCCACCACTCATCATTCCACTTCCAGCGATTATTACTTTTGGTCCGTATGTTGCAGAAATCTTCTTACTTTGATCAACTTTTTCGACTAATTTGAGACCAGGAAAATCAAATGGGTCGTCTGTTTTAGTATGATCAGAAAGTTCGGGGCTATAAAGCTCTTTAAATTGTTTATATACTTCAGTCGTTTTTATAGCCATCGGACTGTCGAGAAAAACAGGAGTTGAATCTTTTACAAGCTTTTGCTTTTTTAGGTGATCAATTTTATGTAAAAGTTCTTGACTTCGCTCAATTGAGAAAGCTGGAATGAGAAGCGATGCACCCGTTTTTTCAATGATATTTATTTCATTCTGAAGCATTGCGGTGGTGTCTTCATTCGGATGAATTCGATCGCCATACGTAGATTCCATAATTACCACGTCTGCTTTTGGAATTGTTTCTGTCGCGTGCAAAAGCTCTTCCGGGCTATTGCCAAGATCTCCGCTGAAAACTACTACTCCAGATTTATTTCCTAACGCAACATTTTCAATTTTCACACTTGCAGAGCCTAAGATATGCCCTGCGTCAAATAATTCTAAAAAGTAATCACCAATTGTAAATGAAGACCCATACTCAACTATTTCTGCCAAATCAAATAAATATCGAACGTCACGTTCAGTATAGAGAGGCTCACGATCTTCATTGTTTTGTGCGATATGCGCCGCGTCAAGTAGTGTAATTTCATAGAGTGCTCTTGTTGCGGCTGTCATATATATTTTTCCCGTAAATCCCATTTTGGAAAGTAAAGGAAGTCTGCCACAATGATCTAAATGTGCGTGAGTTAAGACAACAGCCTCGATATCTTGGGGAACGAGCTTCAACTGCGCTCTATTCAAGTCATCAATTTCTGGAGGACCCTGAAACATTCCTAGATCAACAAGAATTCCCGGAGTGTTTTCCTTTTTTAAAACGTATGAAGAACCCGTAACCGTCCCAGCAGCACCCAAAAAACGAATAGAGTCCATTGTTTATTTATAGCATAAGACTAGGAGGAGAAGATAGGGGGATAGGGAGATTGGGCGGGGCGGAGGAGATGAGGAGTGGAAGCAAATCAGAGAGAGCGCAGATACCCGTTTTGAGTCCCGCAGAGC
>MFZQ01000010.1:46887-59104 GCA_001789445.1 Candidatus Roizmanbacteria bacterium RIFCSPHIGHO2_02_FULL_40_13b
TTTTTGTGCGCGTCCATACCAACTCTATAGCGAAGTTTTGGTGCATCTGAGTTAACAATTTCGACGATTTTTCTAACCACTTCCTCTGTTCCCTTTTGCTTTGACACAATTCCAACTGTTTTTGAATGAGTTACCGCATATCGACGATCAAAATTGGCTAACAACTTTTTATATGGAGAGTTCTTTCGATACATTGATCGCGCATCTTTCCTATTCTTCGAGAATCCTGTTTTAAACGACCCTGGCTCAAGCATACATACATGAATTCCAAAATGAGAAAGTTCAAACCAGAGTCCTTCAGTCAGTGTCTCAATCGCAAATTTTGAGGCGGAATAAATGCTAAAAAGAGGGAACGAAACAAGTCCGCTTATCGAGCTAAAGTTGATGATGAGTCCAGATCGGTGTTTGCGCATGATCGGAGTAACTGCTTTTATCATCCGAAGTGTTCCATACACATTTGTATTAAATTGCTCTTTTACTTCCTCTATGGAAAAATCTTCAACCGGTCCACGAGTGCCAAAACCTGCATTATTTATCAAAACATCGATTCGAGACGCTTTTTTTATGACTCGGGATATCCCAGAAGCAACACTTTTATTTGAGTCAACATCGATGGTGACAAGGATGATTGGCAATTTTTCTTGTTTAGCTCGTCTATAAAGCTTAATCGCCCCATCGCTTCTTATATTCCTCACTCCAGCAAAAACAGCGTGGCCGGCTCGTGCAAGAGCGATGGTAGACTCGAATCCAAATCCAGAAGAACAGCCAGTAATCAGAATAACTTTTTGTGATCGCATAATCTGCAATTATACATACTTCCCTATTGATTTCCACTCATGATTCCATCTAGAATCAGAAGAGTAGTAGTTGGTAGTTAGTAGTTGGTAGATAGGGAAATAAACCCTAACTACTAGCTACTAACTACTATCTACTAATAAGATGGGAGGTGAAAATTATGGAAATGAATAAATCGCTACACATGGCTACGTACCTTTTGGTCGTTGTTGGTGCACTTAACTGGGGACTTATGGGTCTATTCGACATAAATCTCGTATCTTCACTTTTAGGAGATGGAACCATGCTTGAAAAGATTGTGTATATCTTAGTTGGATTGTCAGCGGTAATCGACGTCATGATGCATATGTCGTATTGTAAAATGTGTAGCTCGAAGAAATAAGCTTTATTCTTCATCGTCAGGAAAGTCCAAAGAATGATACCGCGGACTTCCTGTCGATAAACTTAATTCGTGGGGAGACAGATAATATACTTCGTCGCCCCACGCTGAGCTCCCGACAAATTCACCCTTTCCGTTAACGATTGCCCCAAGTGACGCACAGTATCTGCATCCCTGCTTTTCATCGCTAATGCATTTGAAGTGATTTAGTTGGCGAGCGAGCTTTATACGCATTCCCACATCCATAATTGTTCTTTCGCTATCAGCCACATTTGGTAACTGAACAGGGATTGGCTCATCTTCACTTTCCAAATACCAATAGCTGGCACCCGAGACTGGGCGTTTTTGACAGTTAGTAGTAAGTAGAATATAGATAGGTAGTTGAAGTGATCCGTCAGATTCGCGCACTTTTCCTGTTTTAAAATCAACAATGTGGACAGAGTTATTTTTTTCATCATATGAGAGCCAATCAATTTTTCCACATAGAATTAAATTTTCTTCTTTCGAAAACCAGTAATATGGTATGTCTTCTTTGATTTTCACCGCTGGAAGCGCCAAAATCCCCGGATTTTTTTGTATACGCTCAATCATTGAGCATCCTCGAGCTTTTAAAAGTGTCTCTTCTTGCATCTCGCTAAATCCTCCTCTTTTTCCGGTAACAGATGTCCACTCTTTCTCAAATCGATCAGTAAGTGAAACATCAAATCGAGATTTTGTTGGGAGTACTGAAATTTGGTCGAGCACCGAGTGTACTACTGAGCCGAGTGAAAGTGCGGGTTTGGCAATACTAATCTTTTTTCCTGTTTTTGGATTTCGATATACATACCGAAAATAATATGCTCGCGGACAATTCAAGAAATCCTTAATTGCCGAATATGAAAGCCAAATTGCTTTATATTTATCTTCATCCATGGGAAGTAGTATACCAAAGTTAGGATGACACGTGAGGAGGTTTGTAGAATACAATAAAGGTTAATCCCGAGACGATAATAACAACCGCTGCAACAAAAATTGGTGCGCTTGGATGGGCAATTGCGGCGATGTATCCGGAAAGAATTGGTGGAATCGACTGTGCAAATGCTTGCAAACTTGCTCCAATTCCCAGAGATTCCCCTTGTGAATATTCATCGGCTGAAATACTTATGAGTGCTGTCATCGTTGCTTGCGTGAGCCCAATAAAAATAGAGAAGAATGGAACAATAAAGAGTAGTTCCCACGCACGAGTAGGAAGAAATAGGAGGAGTATACAAAGTCCAGTTCCCAACAAACTAACCTTAAGTATTCGTGCTTCTCTTTTTTCGGTTGTCATAAACCGGGTAATAATTGCTTGTGTAAAAGCAATCCAAATAGCTGCATACGCAAAAAATTCTCCAATACTCCCTTGTCGAAGGTGAAATCGTTTTATTAAATAAACGCCAATAAATGTCGTAAAAAAGGCAATACCACCTTGAAATAATAATACCGTAATATACAGTTCGCGTTTGCCCTTTTGTGATAATGCGTTCCGAATATTTTTCAATGATTTATTCCAGGAAAGACTAATTACTTCCTTTTTATATAGCAACGTTTCAGGTAAAAAGAAAATGATAAAGAGAATATTGAATAGACATAATAATGCCGCAAACAAAAAAGGAGTTGTTGCATTAAACCAAGGTACTACCGAGGGATCAGATAACTTGCCTCCCAAATAGGGTCCTAAAATAAATCCAAGCCCAAACGCTGCTCCAATCAATCCAAAGTTTCGGATGCGAGTAGGTGGAGTTGAAATGTCTGCAATCGCCGCTTGAGCTACTGAAATATTCCCTCCTAAAACTCCACCAAAAATGCGTGACGCGAAAAGGAGCGGAATGTTGCGAGTTGCAATACCGAATGCAAAAAGGACATATGATATAAGCGTTCCACCAAGCGAAATAAATAGAATTTTTTTTCGGCCGAATGTATCAGAAAGTTGTCCTAAGATGGGGGCTGAAAAAAACTGTGCCATTGGATACGCAGCAGCCAAGTAACCAAGCAATACATATCCGTCTTGCACGGTCATACCTTTTGAGAGAAGTGAATAAGATGACTGTGAATCTGCCAGTAAGTATGGAATGACTGGCAACAAAATTCCAAACCCCAGCATATCGACAAAAACAGCAAAAAATATTACAAAAAGTGGGTTTCGCCAAAGAAGTTTGCTCATATACTAACTCTTTTTTTGATGATATTTTCTCGCGTTGCAAATTTGACAATTGTCGGAATACTTGCGGCAATTGGAAGTGCGACGAATGCACCGGTCACCCCAAACGTTGTTGCTCCAATTAATACTGAAAGGAGGCTTAAGGATGGTGAAAGGTCAAGAAGCCGCTTATAGACATTTGGAGCAAGTAAATTATTTTCTACTTGCTGATAAAAGATAAATAGTAAGAGTACCAAAAACCCGGTAGTCGGGGAAATAGCAAACCCAATGATAAGTGCTGGAATTGCACCAGTTAATGCGCCAATAAGTGGAAGTAAATCAAGTATTCCTGCAAAAATGCCAAGTGGAATTGCATAAGGAATATTAAGAGAAAGTAACCCAATTGAAATAATCGTGGTACAAATTGTTGAAATGAGTAAATTGCCACGGATATAGTGACCATTGATTATGTAAATTTCCTTTATAAGTCGCTGAATTTGGTCACGTTTTTCATCTGGAAAAAACTCGATAAATATGCTTCGCAGACGATTTGAATCGATTAGAATGTACAGAGTCATAAAAAGTATGGTAATAAATGTAGTTATGAAGCCGGTGATTTTTGAGGATGAGTTCACCAGGTAGCTCACTCCATTTTCAGCATACTGAGTGAGATCAATATGACGAAATGATTCTGGTAAGAGCGTTGCACGAGAAAATATAGCGTTAAGAGTAGTTAAAAGTCCGGGGAATTGATCTATAAAATTAGGAATAATTATGGCAATACTTATAATTATCGGAATGATCAAAAGTAACATAACGAGAACTGATGAAACCGTAAGAGAAAGTTTCCTATTGAAAAATCGCACGAGTGGGTAGAGCGCCGAAGATAGCATAAGAGAAAGAATCATAATAATAATTACTGTGTGAAGTTGCCAAAAAAGATAAAAACCTACGAACACGAGTGCTATGCGAAAAAGAGCACTCCAGCTTATTGAATACTCATGATGTATTGTTTCATTTGCCATAGTGTAATTATATACCAATCTTTGCTAAAAAATCTGCACGCGCATTTATTTCAAAGAAATCATTTAATTTCTCAAGTTTTATATCTTTGTTATATTTTATCGAAAGGGTTTTTTCAATAAACCAATCGCACAGTTGTGGATTTTTGGGAAGTAAACTCCCATGCATGTAGCACCCAATTGCATTTTTATATACACATCCCTCTTTTCCATCTTCTCCATTATTTCCAAATCCTTTCAAGACAGTACCGAGCGCTTTCCCTTCTGGTCTTAAATATGTTTTTCCCGAATGGTTTTCAAACCCAATAAGTTTGTCCCATTCACTTTCAATGGCAATATTTCCAATCATACGAGTATCCCCAGCTTCCGTATATGCTGGGAAAAGACTAACTCCCTCAAGTCGTATATCCTGACTACTTCCTACTTCCTGCTTTCTACTTGCTTGATAGTACTCTCCTAACAACTGATATCCCCCACAAATTGCAAGAAGCGGGATGCCTTTTTCAATTTCTTCTTTAATGAGTTCTCCTTTTTTGCTTTTTATCAAATCTCTTGAGACCGCGATTTGAGATTCATCTTGCCCTCCTCCGAAAAAAAACATATCGACATCTCCCACTTTATATGAAGAACCTATGGTAATCATTTTTACTTCCACATCAATATTTCGCGCATGTGCACGATGCTTAAGCGCAATACTATTTCCAGTATCTCCGTAAATATTCATCAAATCTCCGTATAAGTATCCTATTTTTAAATTCATATATTTATGATTCATGCCAGTGTTTCTGTTTATAATCATTATCTTTCAAGTATGTCTGCAGTTCAAGAAGCGCCGTGTATGTTGGAAGAATAAAAAGTCGTCCTTTATCATCTCTATCGAGAAAGGAAGTGATGGATCGAGAGATCTCGTCAACGACGGTAATTTTCTCTTTTGCAATTCCAGCATAAAACAATCGAAGAGCCATGTCTGATTTTCTTGTCCCAACAGCAATAAAGGTTCCTTTGAATGACTGTAATTTTTCAAAATCTGTGTCCCAGATCCAAGAAACATCAGTTCCATCTGCAAGTTTATCATTAAGGATGAGTAAGACAGTATCCTCTTTTTTTATGAATTTTGAAAGACTATGTATCACTTGGGTTGCCCCAACTGGATTTTTAATGAGATTGATGATAAGTTCCTTCTTGCCCAGAAGTAACCGTTCCATCCGGCCAAAAACACTTGAAAATGATGCGATTGAGGATTCGATACTTTCTCGTGATGTACCACTATTTTGTGCCACGAGATATGCCACAAGAAAATTATAGACATTATATTCCCCAAATAACGGAAGCTCTAGTTTTTTTCCATATCCATTATGGCTAAATACAATAGTTATTGATGAAATATCTCTTTGTTCAATAATTTTTGCTTGAATATCAAAATGTGGGTTTGTCGATTTTTTCTCCCAAATAACTGTGGAATCGAGTACCCCAAATGTTTCAACATCCAGATTTTTTAAAGAATGCAAGGAGTAGACAGCTCCATCATCGGCATTTATGTAGACATGGGGTTTCCACGAAGCTTTTTCAAGCGCACTCTTCCATTTTTTAATTATCGAATCCGTCTCTCCATATCGATCCAGTTGATCACGAGAAAGGTTAAGAACAACCACATGTGCAGGTCTAATCTGTATTAAAAGTTGAGGAAAAACAGCTTCATCTACTTCCCATATTCCCAAATCAATTTTCCCCATGTTTCCAAATAAAGATGAACCTGAAATTAAATGGGAAGCTACACCACGAGCTAAATTTGAACCAGTAGTATTATGAATAATCGTATGTCCAGAATTTGTGACAAAGTGCGCGATAAGTGAAGATGTCGTCGTTTTTCCATTTGTTCCGGTCACCAGTATATTTGTAGGAATCTGGGATATAAGTTTTTGAATAAGATTAGGATATATTTTAAGCGCAATAAGTCCGGGTAGCGCACTTCCTCCGCCTTTATTAAAAAGACGCGAAAATAAATAGGCAAGTTTTCCTAAAAATAGTGCAATATAAAGCATGGGTCACCCATAATAATACCATGAATGTGGGCGTAACTGATATAATACGGGTATGAGAATGACAAAGGCCCGAGGCGCCATAATCGATATATTTGAAAAAAGTAAGACTCCGATCGATGCCGGATTTATTGCGCTCAAATTAGAAGCTCACCATATTAGTGCAGACTTAGCAACTGTGTATCGAAATATTTCCACTCTCTTGGAGACCAACATTGTACGAAGTGTTGATTTTTCAGACGGAACGGGCAGATATGAACTGCGTGATAGACCTCACCATCATCATGCAATTTGTACACGATGTGGGAAAATTCAAGATATTAAAAACTGTGATTATACAACGCTTGAAAAAGAAGTTGTAGAAAAGTTGAAGTTTAAAATAAAAAAACACAATCTCGAATTCTTCGGTTTATGTTCCAACTGTCAATAATCCTCCTCTCTCCCAAACCCCTCCTCTTCCTCTCCCGCTCTCCCTATCCCCCCATCCCCAAAACTCCTCCTCTCACTCACACTTCAATGCACATTTCTACTTGGTCAACGTATTCTCCTAAATATAAAATTCCTCCCGGTAAACGACCATATTCAGTAAATCCAAATCGTTGGTACATTTTGATAGCCACTGTATTTATCGCAAATACTGATAGTGTAATGAGTTTCATATCGGGCAAATTTTCTTTCGCCTCTTCGATAATTTTTTCTAAAAATAAACTCGCGATTTTCTTTCCACGAAATTCGTGACTCACCGATATTTCCATTGTTCCAATATGGCTTGACGTATGATCTTTCAAATCAACGCCACAAACACCTTCTACGGTGCCGTCAACATCAAGAATGAGTAACACTGCTTGTTTTGCCTTTATCCTCCCAAGTTGATAATCTAAAAATTCCCGCTCTTTTTTGAGCGATACCTCTTCTCCCTGAAATGTTACGTACGTTTGTTCTTTTGAAAGTGTATTAATATAGCGGTGCAAAATACGAATATCATCATTTTTTGGATATCGAATTACAAACCCATTTCCATCATCAGTCTCCCCTTCAAAAATTATTTTTCCTTCATTCATTTTTCTTTATTCTCGACTCGCGCGCAGTGCATTAAATATTACTGCGATATCTATCGTTTCTTGCAAAAAAGCTCCTATGAGCGCCGGTATAAATCCAACCGTTGCAAATATCATGCCTATTATACTGAGTCCTATTCCAAAAACAATACTTTGTGTTGCAATGTGAATTGTATCCCGTCCAATTTCAATTACTTCAGTCACCAGTGCAAAATCTCCTCCCAAAAATACAATGTCAGCCGCTTCGGATGCGGCCGTATGTTCCTCATTACTAAAAACTAGTCCCACATCGGCCAAAGCAAGTGCAGGTGCATCATTAATACCGTCTCCTACCATAGCTATAATTTTTCTTTGTTTTTTTAATTCATTAATGCCATTTTTTTTATCTTCTGGCGTACATTCTGACTTTATTTGTATTTTTTGGCCAAGTTGTTTTATAAGTTCCATTGCCACTTCGTGTTTATCACCTGTATAAATAAGTACTTCTAGACCACTATTTTTGAGATTTTTTATGATGGTCGCCGAGGTTTTTTTTATCGTATCTTCAAATTCAAAAATTGCAATTTGGTGCCCAGCACTTAAAAGTTGAATTTTCATACCAGTCGTGTTTCCTATCTTAGACAACGTATAGTTTTTACCTTCAACTATCCCACTTATTCCCTGTCCAATTTTTTCAATTACATTTTTTGAGCTTTTTTGTGAGTATTTTTTTTCTTGAGCATATAAAACTATTGCCTTGGCAAATGGGTGAAGAGAGTTACGCTCGATACTTGCGGCAATTTCGCAAACTTCTTTTTCTGTAAAAGTTGTGTCAATAATCGTTAATTTTGTAATTGACGGTTTGCCCAGCGTTATCGTACCTGTTTTATCAAAAATAATTGTATCGACTCGTGACAACACCTCAAGACTTGCCAAATTTTTCATGATAATTCTTTTTTTTCCGGCACGGTTCATACCCCCCATAAGTGCAATTGGGGTGGCCAAGATCAGTGGGCACGGTGTTGCAATGACAAGAACTGAAAGAACTCGGGATAGATCATGAGAAACGAAATACGCAATTCCAGAGAGGATGAGTGTAATAATGGTGAAAATAACACTATATTTATCTGCCAGGCGAATGAGGGGAGTTTTTTCACGTTGCGCCGCTTCAACCATTTCTATGATTTTTCGATAGGTAGAATCTTTATCAATTTTTGTAACGGAGATAATTAATACATCCCCTCCATTCACCGTTCCGCTACGCATTCTGTCTCCCTTCATTTTTTCCATGATATATACTTCACCGGTGAGAGATGATTCATCAACGAGAGCAGAGTCGGAAATGAGCGTACCATCAAGCGGAATAACTTCACCCCGGCGCACTACAATATTCGTACCAATTCCAACCGAGGCAATCGAGACTTTCTTTCCTATCTTTCCTTTTTTCCACAAAAAAACACTACTAGGAATACGATCGGTAAGTTTGGTGAGTGACGAGCGTGCACGAGCCATCCCATATTTCTCAAGTGTATTTCCACCCGAAAGCATGAGAACTATGATTGCAGAAACCAAGTATTGTCCGCTTGCAAGACCCACAGAAATTGCAAGGATTGCGATGTAATCAAGTGCAAATTTTTTGTTGCGTATTGAATTCCACGTGTCCTGAATCAGCTCGAGACTTCCCACAAAAATAATGAGCAGAAGTACGATAGTTGCAGTCTCTTGCATTTTAAGAACGAATTGAAAAAATAACGCAAGAATAATACCAACTGCAACAAGTATGGGAATAAAAAATGAATTGACAATTTTATGTATCAAATCTCTTATGTACAATTTTGATAACTTCATCTATCGTGTCAGCTACAGCATCTGCCTTAATTTGAGTATATCCTTCAATAAGATTATACGTAAAGGCGATCGTATACGCTTTTGAGTTTAGTCCTGACTCAATCCCCGCATTTGAATCCTCTAGAATTATTGTATGTGCAGGATCAGATCCTAAACATTTCATCGTTTCAAGATACCCATCGGGTGAGGGTTTTGGGGAAAGATCAGGTCGAGCATCAAGTGAAAGTATGCATTCAATATCTTTAGTAAAAGAGAGTCGAGGTAGCACTTGATCAATCCAGTTTTGCGGAGATGCCGAAACAAGACCAAGTTTGAAATGATGGTCGAGTAAAAAGGCAACGAGCTTATCTAGATCTGGGGTTATCGTTGCACGAGCATACACTTTATACGCAGTCGTATCATAAAATTCCCGAAATACCCGTTTTGACATCTGTAAACCGAGTGCACATGCTTTTTCATAAATAAATTCGACATTTGTTCCAACAGTATCACCAATATTTTTCGCAATTTCTTTTCCGAGTATTCGATCTAGAAAATCATTCTCGAATAGTTTCCAAATTTGTTCACTATTGACGATAACTCCATCCATGTCGAAAATAAATGCCTTATTCATCTTTTGAATTATAGCATGGATGCCCAAAAGGTTCTTTTGTTATAATCGTTTTATGATAAAAGTTGTTGTGTTGGATTTTGATGATACGCTGTGCATGACCGAAGAAGTATGTTTTTACATGGAGAATGATATTTTGGAGAGTATGGGGTTACTTGCAATGTCTCGAGAAACCCATAAAAAAAATTGGGGTATGGCACTGGCTGCGGCAATCGCCCAAAGAGCTCCTGGAGTCGATGTAGAAGAGTTTATGAAACGTATTGAAAAGCTTACCTCCAAATATCATGCAACGGGAAAGTTTGATACCATATCGAATGAAAATTTACAATCACTTGATGAACTAAAAAAAGCTGGGTATAAGCTAGCTATTCTTACTTCACGATCTATCGCTGAGATGAGACATCTATTACATGGGGATCATCCCTTAAGTGAGCGGATTGAAAGATTCTACCATAAAGATAATTCAACATTTTTAAAGCCGGATCCACGAGTGTTTGATCAAGTTTTTGAAGACTTCAATGTTACGCCGGTAGAGTGTGTGTATGTTGGAGATACCCCAACAGATGCACAGGCCGCAAAAGGTGCAAATATGCATTTCATAGCACTTCTAGAAAGCGGTTTACGAACAGAAGAAGACTTTAGCGAGTATGAAGTAGACTTTTTTGCGAAAAAATTTCCAGATATTATCCGAATGTTACCAGCTTCCTCCGCCGCCTCCACCGCCACCTCCCCCAGAAGAACCGCTAGAAAATCCTGATGAGGAAGAAGATGCGCTTGTTGTGATATTAGATGTCATTGATGATGAAAATAAATTATATGAAATAAAGAAATTTCCATGGCCAGTATACCAGGTTGGGGAATAATCCGGTTTTATTAATTTGAGTTGTTCCATAAATTCATCGATGTAACCGAGTGAGATTGCATACGGAATCATCTTTTCAAGAAAGAGAAGGTTTTTTGCCTGCCAGGTATGATATCTATCCAAACCTTTTAAAAACAGTTTGAGTCCGTCTATTTTGTAATCCAGTTCATCACCAATTTGGGTTCGTCCATTGAGGCGACGAGAAAGAATAATGAGTATTGGTCCCAAAATAATGTTTCCAAAACAAAATAAAAGTATTCCAAAAACCAGTAATGTACTCATTTGCGCTTTTGGATTTTTAGTATAAATACGCTCTTCAATAAGTGACTTAAAATTTTCCTTTTCTAGGTTTGTAAAATCATCGTACGTTATGGAGGTATCTTTTAAAAAAGCCGTATCACTCGTGCCAAATACGTTTTCTTCCAGAGATTTTTCAAAACTAGTAAGATCGTCGAAACTTTTCAACTTCGTTAGTTTATAACTATCAAACGTTCCAATTCCTAAGAACTTTCCTTTCTCTTTTATCTGTTCTATGAGTATATATTTTCGGATTGCCAGATCGAAAAAAGTTGCCACAATATCATTTTGGTCAAGTCGTGCAGTATCAATTGTTCCCGCTTGTGATGGGGTGATACGCCCACCTTTGGAACTCTGTGGGAGATCAAAATTCACCACAACTTTTCCAAACCGCTTTTTGTTTTTATGCTTTTTATACCAAAATATGAGTAAAGGTGCGATGATGAGATTGCAGATTATAAACATAAATCCCCATAAAATAAGTAACACTTTTAAATCCGGATCTTGAGGAGTATTTGTTTGTAAGATACTTTTTGGAAATGTATTTACTGGAAATGATGAAACTATAGTTAAGCCTTCGTTTGAAAAAAGAGGTTGAGTGGTGGAGATCTTAGTTCCATCTGCAGATACTTCGACTGTGCAATTGCTTTGAGTTGAAAACTCGGGTCCTGTGAAACAGATCGATTTTTCGATAGATGCATTAAAGTCTGTTTTTAGTGTAAGCGAAGCTTCCTCGATTGGAACTTCCCACCCATTTCCTGTAACATTCCAGTAAATTTCATCGTGATCTTCATAATTACTCCCTATTCCATTTTCAACTGTATAGTTGATCAAATATATATGAGTACCTATCATTGTCTTTCCGGCGCTACCAATCTTAACTCGTACTTCTGAATCTGTGGTATCTAGACTGTAGGGCTCGCTCTCTCCATCTCGTTGTAAATTGGTAAAGTTTATTTTAGAAACTCTATATAAATCTCCAACATTCGAGACCGTTGGAATATATCGGTAAACACCATGACGCTCGTAATACCCAAAATCATACACAATTTTTTCAGAAATTTGCATGAGTCCATCTTTTTGCGCTGTGAGAACAACATCAAAACTTTTTATAGATTCTGTAGCGAAGACGGAATGTGAAAAAGCGAAGTAGCACAGAGTTAGAAGAAA
>MFZQ01000010.1:59145-59267 GCA_001789445.1 Candidatus Roizmanbacteria bacterium RIFCSPHIGHO2_02_FULL_40_13b
TAATTTATTTGTCCGTTCCCGTGGCCACTTTTTTATTTCAATTTCTCGCCGACGCGCCACAAGAAGTGTATCAAATGATTAGTGATAAATGAGCGTAACAGGTCTTCGTATTTTCGTATAAT
>MFZQ01000011.1:0-129 GCA_001789445.1 Candidatus Roizmanbacteria bacterium RIFCSPHIGHO2_02_FULL_40_13b
AGCTGGCTAAAGGGTGTGCTTGAAGGACTTTTTAAGGAGTTGAATGTTATTAGGTATTCTTTTGAAACAGGACGCAATAACAATCTTTTTAATACGAATGGTGTAGTTGCAATAAAAGTTGGAAATTCA
>MFZQ01000011.1:157-6902 GCA_001789445.1 Candidatus Roizmanbacteria bacterium RIFCSPHIGHO2_02_FULL_40_13b
CACACGATGGCGTATATGGACTTAAGCTTGATTTTGAGGAACTTATTGAAAGCGCACGACCAATACCGAGTTACCGTCCAATTAATCCCTATTCAGTAGTTAAACTTGACCTCACCTATACAACAGATCCGAAACATTTGTTTGAAAATATAAAAAGTAAAGCCTTCAAGGTAAGCCCACTTCTTTTATCAGTTGACGTAATTTCAACATTCAAGAACAAAGTTACCCTGCGTTTTGAATTTGCCGCAAAAGACCGAAATATCACCGAAAAAGAGGCAAAAGAAGAACTCGAGAAGATTAAGGAGTTGGTGTAACTTCGTCCCAATTTTTGTTTACCCCAATTCGAAGTGTTGAATCAGTCGAGCTTCCTTTGGAATTTTGCGCTTTCACTTTAATTTCATAAACCCCATCTGGTAAATCAAATGTCTCATCAATATCTCGTCTATCATCTGTGTAGGTGTACTTTGTTTGTCCATTTACCACAATCTCCGACTTATCTACTTTGTCCAATGAGGTAATCTTTGCTCGAATGCGCACAGAATTTGAGTCAAATCGAGTGTGATCACCGGGCTCTTTTATCGAAACGACAATTGCGCCTGAATTGGCGTCAGAGGTGTCGCGGGGCGGTTTAAATTTTTCATCAGACTGTCCATTTGCCCATGCATCAATCGCTTCTTGCCACCTATTTTTACCATCAGTCGAAACCGGGTCATTTTCGGTAAAAATTATGAAATCTTTTTCGATGTAATTTCCCATCTTAATCTCCAAATCGTTTGCAAGTTTTCCGCTATCTTTGGAAATCTTAACTCGCTTGTAAAATGGAGAAACTGCTTTTGGCTCGGTTCCCTTGATGAAATATTCAGAACGAGTTGGAGACCCGTCGCGGGGAAGCCCGCCTAGGTATGAGTCGATAATAAGCGCTGTTACATCGTCTGGCGGGCTCATAATACCATCGGGGTATTTTGCCAAAAGCTGACTCGTGATTCTGTACCAAATCGGAGAGGCACCCGTAACACCAGAGGCGATCTTTTGATTCATTGGTGAGTTATCATTATTTCCCACCCACACACCAACCGTTACTCCTTTGGTAAACCCAACGGTCCAGTTGTCTCGTTTATCGTTTGTTGTTCCGGTTTTAACCGCAACCGTTTTTCCCGGAATATTTAAGTAACTTCGTGGACCAAATGCGTCTATGCGAGCATTATTGTCAGACAATATATGAGAAATAAGGAAGGCAGTACCTGTTGAAATCACGCGATGATCGTTTCTGTCTTTTGCCTTATAAATGGTTTTTCCATGACTATCTTTTACTTCCAAAATTGATGCATAATTGCGTGCAATCCCTTCCCGAGCAAACACAGAATACGCACTTGTCAGATCCAAAAGCCGCGTTTCTCCACCTCCCAAGGTGATCGCAAGTCCAAACCGATTCATATTTGCAGTTGTGGGCTCAAATTGGCTTAGTCCAAAATCATATGCTTTCTGAAGAAATTGATTCACTCCCACCATTGCCAAAAGTTTTACTGCTGGAATGTTATATGAGTTACCGAGTGCAAAACGGAGTTGTACGGGTCCTCTAAACTTTCCATCATAATTTACTGGAATATACTCCTTTCCACCTTGGTCTGGAAATGTTGTTTTCACGTCCATAAGGATCGTGGAAGGAGTATATCCGCGTTCAAATGCGGCGGCATAATTAACCGGTTTTATGGCCGACCCTGGTTGGCGAAGCGCAGTTGCCGTGTTGTAGCGTCCATATTTATCATCGTTATAATCATATGAGCCCACCATGGCCATAATTTCATTCGTTTTTGAATCAAGAACCACTGCTGACCCATTTGTTGCATTAAGCGACTTTATTTTCTCAATTTCCTCTTTCACAATTTTTTCAGCATTTTCTTGCACATCCAGAGACAGCGTCGTTTTGATCTCCAGTCCTTGATCTAAAATTTTTTGCCCAAATAATTCTGCAAGTTGGTCACGAACATAAAAGACGAAGTGCGGGGCAGGGAAGGCCACATGGGGAGCCGTAAACTTCAACTTATCAAGTTGAACGCGCGCCGCAAGTTCCTCCTTTTTTGTGATATATCCGTCTTCTCGCATGCGACGCAAAACCGCTTGTGTACGAGGAACATATGCCCCGTCTTTACCAATGAAAGGGGAATACACACTCGGTAGTTGCGGAAGACCAGCAATAAACGCCGATTCAAGCAAATTTAAGTCCTTCGCAGTTTTTCCAAAATATCCCTTTGCGGCGGCTTCAACCCCCCAAAAACTACCTCCGTACGGCGCTTCATTCATATACATCTGCAAAATTTCATCTTTTGAGTAACGACGTTCAATTTCGATCGAAAGCACAAGTTCCTTGATTTTTCGAGGTATCGTTCGCTCCGAAGTAAGTAGTACGTTCTTTACCAATTGTTGAGTAAGTGTTGAACCACCTTCTGTTTTTCGTAATACGATTGTATTGAAAAGCGCACGAACAAATCCTTTGGTTGAGTAGCCTTTATGGCTATAAAAGCCACTATCTTCGATTGCAACCGTCGCATTTTTAAGCGTTGCCGGAACATTGGCAATATTCACCGGAATCCTATTTTTATCTTTGTACATTTGGTAAATAACTTTTCCTTCACGGTCTAGAAAGGTAGTAGAGTTCCCCCCCGATTCTTTGAGTTTATTTGGAGACGGCAAGTCATGGGCAAAAAAAGCGAAGATCAAAAATGAAAGGAGAAAGAAAATAACTATTGCGCCTATACCTGTATAGATTGCTGTTGTTGCAAATTTTTCATTTCCGCGCCTGCGAGCTAGAAGTCTCTTATGCAATAGGACTTTCATTGTTGTATCATTATACAGGATTTTTTATAATAGATTAATAACAGGCATCACTTGATACCCATTTCTCAAACAAGTGGGGACCCCCGCTCAAAACTGGCACCCCAGTTGTTTTCGAAACGGGTATCTACGCTCTGCCTAGTATAAAAAATATGGAAACAATAAAAAAAACACGGTTTGAGAAGATTTGGAAGGTAATAGTTATTATTGCGTCGATATTACTTATATTTTCTTCCCTTATGCCATTCTTTTTGCGCTAAAATAGGGGACGTATGCACCTTTCAGATAAAATAGAAGCGCTACCTAAAACGTCTGCAATTACCACCAGTCGACTTAAGTCTCTTCAGATAGAAACCATCGAGGATTTTATCAACTACTTTCCCAGTAGATATGTTGATTACTCAACTATTGTGGCGATCAGTAACTTGAAACACTATTTTAATCCAGCGGATGATGAGCTTAAGAAAGTAAGTGTGAAAGGGACTGTAGTATCAATAAAAAATGAGTATACCAGACGAGGATTTCGACTGCAAAAAGCAGTTATTTCCGATGGATCAGGAGAAATTGAGGTGGTGTGGTTTAACCAACAGTACTTACTCTCAATTATTCATACAGGAGACATGCTTGCGCTTTCAGGAACCGTCAAATTTGATCGAATGGGGTACTCTATAAATCCACTCGAGTATGAAGTAATTGCGGGAAGTAAGCAACTGATTCATACGTGCACCATCGTCCCCATATATTCAGAAAAAGTGGGCTTGTCTAGCCGTACGATTCGAGAGAAGATGTTCTCTGTGCTACCCATGATAGAGGAGAAAATTAGTGCATTGTGCCCAGACAAACTCGCTAAGAAACACAATCTGATTCAAGCTGATGAAGCATATCGTTCTATCCACTTTCCAATGAGTTTTGAAAAACTTGAAAGTTCTCGAAAACGACTCGGGTTTGATGAACTTTTCGTACTTCACCTAAACTCACAAATTATCCGTCAAAGATGGCAAAGTGCTCATGTAATCGAAGGATTTTCTTTTGATGAAAAAGATAAAGCTCAAATTAAAAAATTCACCGCATCATTACCGTTCACGCTCACCGGCGCTCAACAAAGAGCGGTTGATGATATTTTTTCAGATCTTGCAAAAACGTACCCGGCAAACCGACTTTTACAGGGAGATGTTGGAAGTGGAAAGACCATTGTGGGGGCGCTGGGTGCATATGCGACCAAGCTTGCCGGTTTCAAAACGCTTCTTATGGCTCCAACGGAGATTTTGGCATTTCAGCATTATGAATCAATTCGAAAACTGTTCAAAAAAGAGGATATTTCGATCGCTCTTTATACAGGTTCTCAAAAAGCGAGTGCTTCTGAACTTGAAAAAGCAGATATGATAATTGGAACGCACGCACTCATCGGCTCCAAATTTAAAAGTGATCGAGTGGGGCTCGTTATTATCGATGAACAACATAAGTTTGGGGTAGCCCAGCGCATGGAGTTTAAGGGAAAAGCAGGTATGCCGCACCATCTATCAATGACCGCAACCCCCATTCCACGCACGGTGACACTTACTTTGTACGGTGAACTCGACATATCAATCATCGATGAGTTTCCACCGGGTAGAACTCTCATAAAGTCGCACGTTGTGCCACTTGCAAAACGAGAGGCATGTTATGAGTGGATCGTTACTCAAATAAAACAGGAGAAATCGCAAGTGTTCCTCGTATGTCCACTTATCGATGAATCAGAAAGTGAGACACTCAAAGATGTAAAGGCAGCTAAATTTGAATTCGAAAAACTTTCAAAAGGTCCATTTAAAGGTCTTTCTGTAGGACTTCTCCACGGACGACTCAAATCAAAGGAAAAAGAAAGCATCATGAATGATTTTTCAGCCGGCAAAATCGATATCCTCATCTCGACCCCCGTAGTCGAAGTCGGGGTTGATATTCCCAACGCAACAATTATTGTCATTGAGGCAGCAGAACGATTTGGACTCGCACAACTCCATCAGTTACGAGGACGGGTGGGAAGAGGAGAAAAGAAGTCGTACTGTTATGTTTTTACCGAGAAAGTCGATGATACAATTCTGAAACGACTCCAGTTTTTTACTAAAACAAGTGATGGATTTGCTCTCGCCGAGTTTGATTTGAAAAGCCGTGGAAGCGGAGATATTTTTGGGCTCAAGCAGCATGGACTTTCACGTCTGCGACTGGCATCATACACTGATTTTGAATTAAGCAAAAAGGCACGGGACGCCGCATCATCTTTTCTCAAAACGGATGTACTCGAAAAATATCCTCGACTTTACAATAAAATTACAGAGTTTGAGAATGAAAAAGTATCAAATGACTAATCAGACGGCAGAAGCGGTGGAGAAATCGCTTCGAACAGAGGCAAGTGAACAACGGGCAAAAGATTTGTCTCGATTTTTTAAAACAGGGAAAGGGGATTATGGAGAAGGAGATGTCTTTTTGGGAGTATCTGTTCCGCAACAACGAGAGGTAGCGAAAGGGTTTACAGACTGTCCGCTTAGTGAGATAGCTCGATTGCTGGAGAGCTCAATTCATGAATGCAGACTTACTGGTCTCATTATTCTTGTTTCTCAATTTAAAAAAGCGTCTGAAGAAGATAAAAAGAAGATCTTTGAGTTTTACTTCAAACACTCGAAAAAGATAAATAACTGGGACCTTGTCGACCTTTCTGCCCATAAAATAGTAGGGGAGTATTTACTAGGTAAAGACGTTTCAGTACTTAATAAACTTGCAACATTAGATAATTTGTGGCAGAGAAGAATCTCTATTATCGCAACGTTCGCATTTATAAATAAAGGACAGTTTAATAAATCACTAGAGCTCGCACAGATTCTTTTACATGACAGACATGACCTCATCCAAAAAGCAGTGGGCTGGATGCTTCGCGAAATCGGGAAGCGAGACGAAAAAGTCCTTATTCAATTTCTAGACAAACACGCAAAAACCATGCCTCGAACAATGCTTAGATATGCGATTGAGAAGTTGGATGAAAAAAAGAAAAAGTTCTATTTAGCCCGTTAGGAAGCTCTTGTACACACCCGAAGTGTACAATCTGTAAGAGATTGAGATATTTTGTACCACAAAAAGAGTATTGTTTTTAAAAATACTTAAGAGTATCTTTTAGCAATGAGTAGAATAATAGAGGCTGAAAGAAGTGTAATTGCTTCTGCAGATGTTCCCTTCAAAAGACTGCCTGGACTTGTAATAGAAACAGCTACTGTTGAGGGACTGGGGGGATACAAAGTTGGTATTCGTGCTCTTTCAGTTGGTCTGACACGAACTGTTGACACGGTTCGTGAACATAGCGATCTTCCAATTATCTACGATCACCAAAAAGCAGGAAATGATATTCCTGATATGGGACCTCAATTCATTGAGGAATGCCAAGTAGCAGGAGTTAATGCAGTAATTCTGTTTCCTTTCGCAGGTCCAAAAACACAAAGAAATTGGACTCGGGCTGCGCAGGAAGCTGGACTTGGAGTTATAGTCGGAGGACATATGACTCATGAAGAATTTATTGCAAGTAAAGGTGGATATATAGCTGATGATGCTCCTGAGCGAATTTATACACTTGCTGCTGAAATGAAAGTCAGAAATTT
This sequence comes from Candidatus Roizmanbacteria bacterium RIFCSPHIGHO2_02_FULL_40_13b, assembly GCA_001789445.1. Classification (GTDB taxonomy): domain Bacteria; phylum Patescibacteriota; class Microgenomatia; order UBA1406; family HO2-37-13b; genus 2-01-FULL-39-24. The sequence continues at coordinate 6,610 of MFZQ01000011.1, forward strand.
TGTTGTTCCTGGAAATCAACCGGAGCTCGTTGAATATTATAGAAGAGTTATTGAAGATGTTTTAGGTAGCGACGATTATGACCTTTTCGCTCCTGGATTTGTTACTCAGGGTGGAGACATTTCAGAAACAGGAAAAGTAGCAGGTAAGCGTTGGCATCCAATCGTGGGAAGTGGAATTTATGGTGCCACACGTAAAGCAACAGAACGAGCAACGGCTAATCTGTTTACGAAAATTGAAGAAACTCCAAAACCAGCCGTTGAAACATTAACACCCGAACAGCGACAATTAGCAG
>MFZQ01000012.1 GCA_001789445.1 Candidatus Roizmanbacteria bacterium RIFCSPHIGHO2_02_FULL_40_13b
CAATCAGATGGGTCACCGCCACCAATAAGTGTGCAATTTGAATTTGCTGTAACATCCATGTTCACGGTTGTTGTAGCGTCTCCGGTCACAATTCTTCCTCCACCGCTTCCAATATTGCCATCTGCAGTATTGTTACCGGTGTTTGTGTATGAGTTTACTTGTTGTGAAAGCTCGAGTACATTGACATTTATTACTTCTACAACATTTGTGTTATTGGAACTCGTATTTATAGTTACATCATCGCCTGTGTTGACTATTGATGATCCGTTCACTGATCCGTTCAGACTAGCTGATGGATCGGAAACCACTGTCGTATTTTTATTTACTTCAGCAGTCATAATTACATTAACCGTTGCATCTCCAGTGATGATCACTCCAGCTCGTCCACCAAATGAAATGTTTCCATTTGCGGTATTGTGTCCAGTGTCTGCTGAAGCATTCACCGTTTGAGTAACCCGAGCATCGTTGTAATTCCCGACAGTTGTTGTATCAGAAGAGTTTGCACTCGAGTTTACCTCGACATTATCTCCAGTGTTAAAAACGTCGGTACTTGAGCTTGAGCCTCCAGAGCCGTTGGCGATATATGTGTTGTTGTTATTTGCACTGGCGTTCATTTCAACATTTACTACTGCATCTCCTGTTTGGATTACTCCAGCGTCAGCCCCAAATGCAATTGCGCCATTTGATGTGTTACCCCCAGTATTTGCTACACACCCATTCATATCAATCTGATGAACTTCGCGGCTAATACCATATCCACACATTTGTGAAAGTATGGCACGATTACTATTGGTTACTGTTGTGTAGTGAACTGAATTTGCGCTATTATTAAAGTTTCCATAATTGCCTGAGTTTGCGAGTATTATTGATGCGCCGCTCCCTGGACCATTTCCACCGGTTCCACCAATTATGGTGACATTTCCATTTGCAGTAACTAGGTAATCTACGTTTGTTGATGCATTCCCAGTTACGATTACACCTGCTGGTCCACCATTTATAGCGATATTTCCATCAGCATTGTTATATCCAGTATTAGCATCTGCATTTGTTGCTTGATTTATTATGGTAGAATTTCCATTTTTTACAATTCTATATTGTGTAGAATTTGCACTTGAGCTTACGGTAACTCCATCACCAGTATTTGCAATTCCGCTGTTTGAACCTGCTCCACCATTTCCACCCGAAAGTTGTGTTGTATTTGAACCAGCGTCGACAACTCCAACAACATTGACGCTTGCATTTCCTGTTTCGATTATTCCAGCCCCACCTCCATTAATAGAGATATTGCCTTGCGCTTGGTTGTACCCTGTATTTGCGCTTGCATTAGTTGTCTGATCAACTTGCGTGTTATTTTGGTTATCAACTACCGTTGTTGAATCCGAATTAGATCCATTGTTTACCGTTGTATTATCTCCTGTATTTGTAACATCCGTATTTGTTTCTGCTACTGGGGCTGAAGTTGGTTGTGCATTTATTTGGCTTGTCTTTGCCTGCGCGTTTTCAATGATTGTATTTTTTAAATCACTTGAGTTTGGCATTTCTGTGGCATATGCATTCAGGGATAATCCGAAAGAAGAATAAATAACTAAGTTCAGCGCAAGAATTAACTTAGCTGTTGTACCGAACATTTTTTGCATATGTTTTGTCATAAATTTATAAGATATTAGCGCGTTGCTTTTTGCACTACGAGAGTCATTGTACTGTCGTGAAATTTGCCTGTCAAGATAGTCTATTTATAACGATGTATCACATATTATGCGTAACTGTATATGTCCCATATTATTTGCATATATACACTATTTAATATCTTAATAAGGTATTTTGTGGATCATATAAGGTCGTTTATAGAGGATCAGATAGCTCGAGGGCTCGATGGCTCGATAACTCGAACACAAAAGTCCTCTAGCTTTCCAGCCATCTAGCCATCTGTTTTTTAAAAGCGGGTGTATAATACAACCCCTATATGTATAAAGTTGTAAAGGGTACTGATGGGACAGTGCGAAAGATCGACGATCATATGCATGCATTTGATTTCATGTTCCTCACCCGACTTGAAGCGGCAGATTATTTTGGAAAACATATAGCTCCTACAGATATTGTTTATTATGTCCTTAATGGAGTACTTGAAATTACGTTCGATAAAACCACGCTTCAATGTGTGTCAGGAGACTCTTGTTTTATTTCCAAGGGAGAAACATATATCTTGAGCGGAACTTTTCAAGTACTTAGCATATGTTCCCCCACATAGTTAAAACTCCAGTTTTGGGAAAAGTTCAGTTTATAGTTCTCTTTATATTAATTGTAATAGGAATTATTTTCATAGTTCAATTTGGGTTATGGTGGTTTGCTCCTTCTCATGTCCCACACAATTTTCTTGGAATTGGAAAACTACTTGACCTCTTTATTTTTGTACTGTTGAGCTACGTTGTATGGCACCAAGTTGTAAATGAGCTATTTGTTTGGATGACATCACTTTTTATGAAGAATATCGTTTCCATGGAGCCAGAAACAGGGCACAAAGTTGCATTTTTAACGGCATTTGTTCCGGGAAAAGAACCGTATGATATGTTGGAACAAACAATAAAAGCAATGGTCGAGTGCGAGTACCCGCATGAAACATGGCTTTTGGATGAGGGAAACGATGTCATTGCAAAAATAATTTGTGCAAAGTATGGAGCAATTCACTATTCCAGAAAAGGTCAGGAAGAATACAATACAAACGGCGGAAAGTTTCGAGCAAAAACAAAAGCGGGAAATTATAATTCTTGGTGTCATCAGCATGCAAAAAGGTATGACTTCCTGGCCCAACTGGATGTTGACTTTGTTCCAAAGAAAGACTTCCTTACTAAAACACTCGGTTACTTCAACGATCTTCGTGTTGGATTTGTGGGAACTCCTCAAATTTATGGAAATCAGAAACAGTCGTGGATTGCACGGGCAGCCGCCGAGCAAGCATTTAGTTTTTATGGTATTACCCAGCGGGGACTGTTTGGATTGGATATGGTCCTTTTCATTGGAGCAAATCATGTAGTTCGTGTTGCGGCACACGCTAACATTGGTGGATACTCCGGACACATTGTGGAGGACCATTTAACAGGAATGCGGTTTTACTCAAAACGGTGGAAGAGTGTGTATGTACCGGAAGTACTAGCGATTGGTGAAGGGCCGGCAACATGGGATGCGTACTTTGGCCAGCAAATGCGGTGGGCATATGGTCTCATTCATATTTTATTTACAGAAAGCCCACGATTATTTCTTCGAATGAGATTAGTTCATGCACTTAATTACTTTTTACTTCAACAGTTTTATTTTGATGGCATAGCACAAGCAATTGGTATATTCCTACTTTCACTCTATTTCTTTTTTGGAATCCAATCAACACAGATGGAATTTATTCCGATGATCATTCGATTTATACCGTTAATCTTATGGCAGCAAGTTATTTTCTTGTGGTTACAAAAGTTTTATATTAATCCAAAAGAGGAATCGGGATTACTCCTTAAGGGAAAACTCTTAAGTCTTGCAGCATGGCCAATTTACTTTTTTGCCTTCCTATCTGTATTTGCGGGGCGAAGGCTTGGGTATACAGTAACACCCAAAGGAGATGCGCAGGAAGAAAAGACAAACCTAGCACTGTTCATTCCTCATTTTGTATTTGGAACGGTAACATTCATCGGAGTTATTGCGGGTTCGTTGTGGGGAAATAATTCACCCTATCTGCTTTTTGTGGCATTACTGAACACAGTAATAATGTACTCTTTTTGTATAGCGGCACTATTGTAAGATTTACGGATCGCACGCAATTCGAGTTTCGGCGTGACATACATCTGCATGAGGTCCACCATCTGCGATATCCACTCCAAGTTGTCCATTTATCACATCGCGTCCTTCTCCACCTGAAATCACATCATTACCTTTATCTCCATTTACTACATCAGCACCAATTCCTGCCACAACAGCATCATGTCCATCACCTGCATTGATAACATCCGCGCCGTCTCCAGAAATTATGCAGTCGCTTCCAGCACCAGCATGAATTACATCAGCTCCCTCAAATGTTACGATCAAATCATTTCCAGCTGTTCCTTTAATTATGTCAGCCTTCCTTGTTCCGAAAATAGGGATTTGTGAGAGAGAAATGCCTGCGCATTCAGCAGGAATATCTACATATATTCCAATCTTTATGTCAAAAATAACGTTTGTTGTTTGAAATTCATTTCCGGAGGATTGTTTAAATGTCACCGTAATAACGTAATCATCTGTTTGATTTGGTAAAAGCGTGTTGAGTGGAATTCCAATTGGTCCTGCAGAATCAGTGAAGAAATTGGCAAGCGTTTTTGTACCTGTTGTGCCTCCATATAGATCGATTCCACCTTTTGAGATAACAATATCGAGTGTTTGTTCTAGGTTTCCCAGCCCATTTGTCTTAATTCCTCTTATTGCAACTGGTCGATTTGAAGTTGCTTCATTTTTTACAATTATAGTTTTGGTAATACTATCTCCGGGCTTCATATTATTTATATTGAAGAGGGGAGTGCCTGCTGGAACTCCAAAATTAACGAATAAGTCGCCGATAGCTTCCACGTAATTTGGTCTAAAGAGCGAGCTGATTTTATCTTGTCCAAAAAGCATAATTCCTCCGATGAGTACAATTGCAAGTAGTACTTTTATTATTTGTTTTTTCATAAGTTTGCTTGGCCAATCGTTGGCGTTGAATCAATAACCCAATCGCCCGCTATATCAGCATCAAATCCATTTGGACTTCGAGCAAGTGACTGTCCGGATCCAGGAGAAGCGGGTGGAGTTGGGAAAATAGTCGTGTCAGTACCATAACTTAATTGATCAATAATAGTACTCGTTGTATTTTTCAAAACAATCGCGTCTCCAGCGTCAGTAAATCCATTTCCAATCTGATTCACTGATAGTTGAAAGGTTGCCGCAGAACTTGGAATTCCCGCTACATCTGTTACAGATGGAATAATGACTGCATATCCTCCTGCGCTGATGATAGAACCTGCTGGGAGAGGGTCATTTAACGCTCCATTTCCAATCAACCAACCGGAAAGATCAATACTTGTCCCAGTTGGGTTGTATAATTCGGCCCATTCTTTCTTATTATTTCCATCAGACGAAATTTCGTTGATAACGATTTGTACGCTTGGAGTGACCGTTGGAAAACTTGCAGACGCTGAAAAAGTATTATTTGTATTGCTTACGCTACTTGAAAATAATGCATATGTTGAACGATATGAAATAACTAAAATTGGTATCGAGAACAGCATTCCTAAAATAATGTTTTTTTTATTCATCGCGTTTGTCATGCTGAACTTGTTTCAGCATCTTTATGCTGAAACCGCTTTTCTGTTTCCTTTACAATTTCTTCTTTTATGTTTTTAAATTCAAATGCGATAAAGATAAGTGCAGGAATGAGTATAAAGACAATGAAACCAGGAACAGTTCTAAGTGTGGTTACAGCTGAACCCACATAGGGGACGGGGAAAATACTTTTTCCATAAATTGATTTGGAAGTAGTTTCCATAGTATCCGGGGCGTTATTTGCGTCTCCCTTAGTGGAATAACTAGTTCCGCTTTTGCTTTTAATAACCTTTACTATACGATGAGTAATTGTACGTCCATCTTTTTCAAAAGCAACGATATCGTTTTCTGTATAACTCGGTTGCGGTTTGGTGAAAACGAGCGTCCCTACGGGCATATTCGGCTCCATACTCCCTGTGACCACAACAAATGATCGTATATTGCTAATAAATCCTGAACGTGATGTTATAAATACAAAAAAAACCATAGCATACAAAACAAGTAAAACTGAAAATAGTATTTTTTTAATAGTGTTCATAATCATTGTCATCCTGAACTTGTTTCAGGATCTCCTAACCCTCGGCCCTGATTACTCAGAATCAGAGCCCGTGTTCTTTCAAGCTACTGATTCGCCTGGAAATTGAGATCAAAAAATGATGACATTCCCTGATATGAATTATCAGCATCTGAATCAAATGTCACGACCGCGAAAACGTTATGAGTCTCCCCAGTTAATAAGCCAAAACCCATAGAAATATTACTCCAGGCTCCATCTGTTATGTGTGCGGTTCCTCTTAAGGTATCTCCACCGTCAAATACACCTACAGTAGTACCATTATCATCATACATTCGCAATGTAAGTTTGTCGCCTAAATCAGGGCTTGATCCAGTATGACCAATAGATGAGAGTACTACCGATGTAGCATCAATACTTCCCGTATTGGATAGTGCTAACATTTGTGTCTCACTCTCTCCTGGTGCAATATCTGTAACTATAAATTTTTGACTCGAGCCACTGCCAGGTTCTCCATCAATTTCGAGCACTAATGTTCCTGCACCAAACGTATTTCCATCATTAGTTGCAGTGCTTGAGAACATAGCAAAGGCAGATCCACCGACCATTCCAACAACTGAAACGATTGAAATAAGGCTAAATAGTATTTGTCTATTCATATGTATCACCCCCTTTTATTTGAAGAAATTTTTAAAAAGTTTCCCGATAATTTCAGTATTTCAAAACAAAAAATGTAAGTCA
>MFZQ01000013.1 GCA_001789445.1 Candidatus Roizmanbacteria bacterium RIFCSPHIGHO2_02_FULL_40_13b
TGAAGTTATGGAAAAAGAAGTTAACCGTTACAAGTTTAGAAGATTTAAATCTTCTAAAGAGACAAGTGTTGCACTTCAACGTAGAACGTAGGGACTTCTCCTCACCTCCTCAATCTATCCTATAATATTGCATTTCCCTCCTAAATATGGTATAGTATTCTTTCATATTGAGCAAAAGGCGAGAAAAAGCATATTGTTTTGTTGCAAGATATGTCTTCAACTCATCCAAAAAGCTCCATATAGCACCTTGAAATATCTCGTCGAGTAATATCGATGGGAGTAAGGTCGAGTTTTCCGACAATCTCGTGTCGAGTCTGACACTCAAAATCTCTCGTGAAAGGAGGGATGACAATGAAGTGGATCCGCCGCTGGCTTACAGCCGCGTGTAACTGGGGTTGCACACGGTGTAAAAAGGGTGTTTGTCTCGAAGAAGATGGTCACGGTGGATATCACAAGTGTGGAAGATGTAAACATCGCTGGCCAGTCTGACGAGTTCGCAATCCGGCGAGCACACCTGGAGCAAGAGAACTATGAAGGTTCCGAACCGCTGTATCGGAAGCAGGCTTGACACCAACGACGTGCGGCATTACTGCAAGCGGTCAATTGACCTGAAAGAAGGCGAAGCCAAAAACGCAAGGTTGTGCCGTAAGTGCTTCCGCGTGGTGAGACATCCAGACGGCCCTGACGCTAAGATGTTCTTGCTCCACCCAGTGCTTTTCGATGCTAAGTCTATGCATCACCACTTCACTGGGTACGAACCCGAAGTCGTGGAGCAGGCGAAAGCTGAACGCGAAAGACGCAATCGAGAGCACTTCGGCGTTAACAACCTGAACATCGCCACGGTCAAAGCTGACCGATACGAGTAGTACTTCGCAATCCGGCGAATGGCGGGAAAGGAATATCTCATGAGTGCAATTAGATCACGCGATAGATCACGCGAGCTCCCAATGTGGGCAATATGGACCATCATATTGCTCGTTTCCCTCGGGCTCTTACGGCTTGAGTACGCCTTCATTAAGCACCTGTTCTAACCACTGGGAAATCCGTCCCGGTGTCAGTAGTATGTCTTGGAGACAAAATGACCCCCGCAGTCCTTGCGATTGGATCAGCGTTGGCGCTCATCATTCTACACAATATAGTCATCGCCAGACGCGTCTAATCGCCACCCACACAACCGAATAGCTCAATAGCTCGACTTTACACCGCCCCATAAGGGCAAAGGGTGCTTCAACTCCCCCGGAGTAGACTAATTCGCGCGCATGCGCTTATGAAATCTACTCCAGGGGGAAGCACTTTAGTTGGAGGATGGAGATAACTTTTGTCATTCCCGCGAAGGCCGAAGGTCCCCTTCAGGGGGCGGGAATCTATATGGATCCCCGATCAAGTCGAGGATGACAAACAATGATGATTAACTGATTGAAAAGAGAGTTCTTGCATTTTCGGTAGTTTGTTTCACCAATTCTTCAAGTTTTTCACCTCGTATATCTGCCACAAATTGAGCAATTAAGGGTAAGTTTGCCGGCGTATTAGGCGCCGCCCAGAGGGCTCTGCCCGGCGGGAATTTTTTCTCACTTCGAAGTGGCTCTGGCAAAAGGAATGGAGAATCGGTTTCCAAGACCAACAGCTCTGGAGGCACATATTTAATGAACATTTGCTTGATTGGGTTGTATGTAATATCTCCATCTATTCCAATAAACACCTTCTTTTTAATTGCAAATAATAAAATCTTCCTACTTGGCTCACAACAATGAATGACCACTCGTTTTGTAAAAAAAGGATCCCATTTTGCTTCCAAAATTTCCAAAATCTCATCTTCCGTTTCTCGATTGTGGATTATGAGTGACTTCTGAAACTCAAGCGCGAGTCGAATTTGACGGCTAAAAAACTCTTTTTGCACCATCATAAATTCTTCATTAATCTGGTAATTTGAATATTTGGTGTTTTTATATATGTGACGGTCAAGTCCAACTTCTCCAACCGCTACAACTTTTGCCTTTGTGAGGAGACTTATTATCACCGAAAGCCGTTTGATGTAGTCAATAGTTAGCCCAAACCTTTTTATTTCCTCAAACACATGATGAGGATGAATTCCTACAGCTGCATAAATCCCTTCATTCTGTTGAGCAATCTCAACCGCACGAACGGAAGATTTGTTATCCGTTCCCGGAACGGTTATTGTGTGAACTCCAGCCTCTTTTGAGCGCGCAATAATATCCTCCACTTCGTCCTGAAGTGCCTTAAAATTGAGATGAGCATGAGTATCAAACATATATTTTTTAAAACAAAAACCCAGAGAGTACACACTCTTAATAATCTAGTATAATGCAAATAATGAAAATCTACATAGGGGCAGATCACCGAGGATTTGAGATGAAGAACAAGCTTATTGAGTTTTTAATAGAGAAAAACTATTCAGTTGAAGACTGTGGTGCGTATGAACTTGATATCACGGATGATTATCCAGAAATAACTGCTTCTGTCGTTGAAAAAATGGAAGGAGATGACCTTGGAATCGTACTTTGTGGATCGGGAATTGGGGTAGATATTGCCGCCAATCGATTTAATGGAATTAGGTCTGGCTTGGGGTTTGATGAACATCAGGTGAAAAAGGGCAGAGAAGATGACGCGATTAATGTTCTTGCGCTTGCAGCTGATGAAATTACGCTCGAAACTGCTCAAAAACTTGTCGAAGTCTTCATTACAACTAAACCACTTACGAAGGATCGGTATGTGCGTCGGCAAGAAGAGCTTGATGAGCTAACTTGAACTTTTCTGGTGAAAACATCTCGAGGACTCGTTCTTTTGCTTTTTTTCCAAGACTTTCTCGCTTTTCCTTATCCTCGACTAAGGTCTTGATCTTGTCTGCGATGTCTTGCGGCTTGTCTGGATCTGCAAATAAAGCAGAATCTCCACCAGTCTCCATGAATATCCCAGTCTCTGAAAGTACCGATGGCGTTCCTTGGCTTGCGGCTTCAACATACGAGTATCCGAAGCCTTCATCTTGGGAAACGAGGACATTACAAACTGCGTTTTTATAGAGAGAAATGAGCTTTTCGTCAGAAACATAGCCTTTGAAAATGAACTTGGGGTTGTTGTTGGCAATTTCTAGAAACTTTTTGTACGATTCCTGCCAAGGGTGAGAGGTCCGCCAGCTGGCGGGGAGGAGGGGCCTGCCTGCCGGCAGGCAGGGATGGGGAGATGGGGTGGGGCCGAGGAGTGGAGGTGAGGAGGATGGGAAAGAATTGCCGACAAAAACACATGCAATATTCCCCAGTTTAATGGCTTTGGCTAAATTTGGTAGATTCTTATTCCAATTAACATCACCTACATATACGATATATTTGTCTTGCTCTGCTTGTATCTCCCCATCTTCTCCTCTTCCTCTCTGCCCCCCCCTATCTCCCAATCTTCCCCTCTCCCCCTCAACAAAGATTTTACCAATCGGTGGATAAATAACTCTTATCTTTTCCTCCGGGACACCGAGGTATTTCACAATATCCGCTTTTGCATGCTCGGAAATCGTGATGATTGATGTGTCCTTTGCAAGTGCTCGTTTATTTTTCCAGAGCTGTATGTTCCCACGAATCCCAGCAGGGAAGTGGGAGGGGAATTTGAGGGGAATAACATCAAAAATAACTAAAACATTACTTTTAGGGCTTTGTGATGAAGTTTTTAACTCCGGGGGTTCAAAGGGGCTCCAGAAGGCCATATTTGAGCTATCAATTCCATTTTCATGCAGTGCTTGTAAAAAGCGTCCGTAGCCGCGAAGATGCCCTGTTGGTTTAAATTCTGGTGAGCTCATAGAGTCGAATGTAGGTTATCCAATAACGCAAACTGGAAAATAGAGAGAAAACGAATCCAGAGAAACCGTCCATAAATCCTTTGTGGCGAAAGTATGTCTTCAAAAACCACCATTTTGGATATACAATTATGTATAGCACAAAATTGAATGCGCTCGGTTTTTCACCCAGCTGATAAGCTAAATCTGCCTCGAGCATTCCATACCGAATCCACTTATTCACATAATCTCCAAACGTTTGGTAGGGAAAATGAAGAAGGTCTTGCTTGAGATAGCTGATCTGACCCTTCGACTCGCTCTGCTCGCTCAGGGTCTCCGTCCTGCGGACTTCGACTTGCTCATGAACCGATTTGCACGGGAATTTTGCTTTTCCATTTCGGTAAAGCCGGATTGTATGATCAGGATATTGACCGCCTTTTCGAAGTGGTTTACCGAGGAAGTAGTTAAGTCTTGGAATCCAGTACGCGACAAACTTGTCATTCTGGAGGATAGTTTTGTCATCCCCGACCCCGATCGGGGATCCATGGATTCCCGCCTTCGCGGGAATGACAACATTTCGTTCTTCGATGACTATTTTTATCTCGCGAGCAAGCTCTTCTGAAACTACCTCATCCGCATCCAATTGCAAAATCCAATCTCCCTTGCATTTCTCAAGCGCTTTCTGCTTATTTATATGAAACATGGGCGGATTTTCCTCATTAAAAATGTGAATCTTCGATGACTTATCAAGTTCTTTGACAAGTTTAAGCGTCTTATCTGTCGATCCGCCGTCGACTATCACAATCTCATCAGCAATTTCATACACGGATTCCAAACAGCGGGCGATTGCTTTTTCTTCGTTAAAAATTGCAAGTGCGACTGAAAGCTTCATACATTTATTATACTTGGATTGAATGGAATTTCATTCTTTCCTTCAAATTGAACCTTTTTTATTACTAGTTTTCCATCCGCAAAAGCACAATCGGTAATTTTCATGCGCTTATCATCAACAAGGGTCCAGATTCCTGGCCAGGGGTAAAGGGCTCTAAACTTGTTATAAATTTCGCGTCCATCCTCTATTATGCCATCTTCAATTTTCTGAAATTCGACAAATCCATCATCTTTTTTGAGTAATTTTGTATAGGTAGCTTGTGAGTGATCCTGGATTCCCGCTCCCTGAAGGGGACCTTCGGCCTTCGCGAGAATGACATTGAGGATCTCTTTCTTAAACAACTCAAACCCAACATTCGTCAACTCTGTTTCAAGTTCTGGTCGTCTCATATCTGGCCCAATCGCATACTCAACCTGGGAAATAATGGGTCCGTGATCCATTTTTTCATCCATTTTCATGAGCGTGACTCCGGTCACTTTGTCTCCATTAAGTAAGGGATAGGTGGTGGGGGAAGGTCCTCGATATTTGGGGAGCAAGGAAGGGTGGATGTTCCAGAATCCATATTTTGGAATTTGCAGAATATCTGCGGGAATTATCTTGCCAAATGCGTAAACTAAAGCTAGATCAATATTGTTAAATTGTTGATTTGTTAAATTGTTACCATTCATGTAATTGATAGGAATCGAAAACTTTTCGGCCAAAAGTTTCACCGCCGAAGGCGTGAGAACTTGCTTTCTCCCTACTGGCTGATCGGGCCGAGTAATGACGAGTGCGACTTCAATCTCTTTCAGTTCAGGGTCGGTGAGAATTTTTTCCAGAAAGTCTGCGGAAAATTGTGGAGTTCCAAAATATGCAATTTTCATAGAATTACGACACGCGGAGGTTTTCTTGTTGTCATCCCCGACTCCGATCGGGGATCTATTTAAATAGATTCCCGCCTTCGCGGGAATGACACTGGCTATCTCGTTATCTGGTACGATTTTACTTTCTCAAGTAGTTCTTTGGCTCTTGGATCTGTTTCAAAATGCTTTCGGACGGGCTCGATAAGTTTGTCGATGAGGGCGGCAACGGTGTTTTTGAGGTCTTGTGGATGGATTTCTTTGGCGACATATTTCTCCTCTAGATCCTGAAACGAGTTCAGGATGACAGGGCCACCAAATTTTTCTGGCCGCTCAATCGTTATTTTATCCATTCCAAGCTGGTCGAGAGATTCGAAAATAATATATTTGCAATATTCGAGAATTGGATTTTCCTCAACAACTCCTTCAGGGCAATATGCACGAGCAATTTTTCGGGAAATTTCTTCTGTTGTATCCGTCATAAAAATCGCTGAATCAGGGTTTGATTTTGACATTTTCATACGTTCTGTTCTTTCATATGCTTCAGAAGGTGCAGGGCTGGGGCTGGGTGATGGCGATGATTGTGTCAATCCCAACAACATATGATGAGATACAACAATTGGCTTATCAAAGCCCAATTGCGGGCCGATTTCTCGAGCGAGCATATTGACTTTTCGCTGATCCATTCCAAGTTGCGTAACCCGCGCTTTCAAATAAAAAACGTCTGCCGCTTGCATGGCAACATACATGAGCTGGGCGAGTGTCAAATCCATCGATTCGGCCCGTCCCATAATCTCGGCGGCCCGCACAAACCGTTTAATCGCGTTTGTTTTGGCGATTTTCATGACAAGTTCCCAGTATTTCGGATCCTTCACAACTTCGCTTGCCCATACAAACTCGACATGATCCAACTTCATTCCAGACGCTTTCCAAACTTCGATTAAGTATTTTCCGACCGTTTGAATTTTTTCCATATCTCCGCCCATTTTATTGTTCAAATACGCATGCCAGTCGGCAACAAGCATCTTGAAATGAGCACCTGAAGCAATCATTTTGTTCACATTTATTGTACGAAGGATTCCCGTTGCTATATGCACTTGTCCCGAAGGTTCAAACCCGTCATATGCAACAAACAGCTCATTTTTTGAAATGAGACTTTCCAATTCTTCAACCTGAATTATTTCTTCTCCAACAGTCTTGAGTAAACTTAATTTTTCTTGCAAAGACATGACTTTATTATAGCAGAATTTGTAGCTACGTACTGAACGTTACAGTTAAAAAGGAGACTTTTATTTCGAACAATCGCAGATACAGTACTGGTATTTTTAATTGTATCTGTTGGTAGAAGCGCGACGATTTTGCACTTTTTAAGTAGATATTCCTCTCTAGTTATTGTTGGTGAAGGGGGTGGAAGGTTCGTTGGGTTCGGGATTGCTGTAGGAGGAACATACTTTCGATCTTCTTCAGCGATACCTTTGCCCAGCCGGAAGCCCATGAGAAAGAAGACGATGACTAATAGTGTTGCAAGGAATGCAATTGCGCGTTCATTTCGGGACATGATTGTATTATAACAGTTGTAATCCTGGACCGGAACGTTGTCATTCCCGCGAAGGCGGGAATCTATTCAAATAGATCCCCGATCAGGGTCGGGGATGACATGAGCTATAGTTTGGTGAGGTCTTGAGTGATGTCTTGTAGGTCCGTGTCGACATCGCTTATTTGAATTGCTTCTAGGTCTTTTTGTTCTTGTATTACAACTCCTGCCGAGGCAGAAGTTGTTGGTGCAGCTTCTGTTGGAGCCACCGTTTCAGTTTGAGATGTTTCTTCTGTTGGAGTTTGGCTTGGCTTTTTCTCTTTTGTAAATAAGAAGAGAAGTCCTAAGATTATGATAATAACAGCCCCGATTCCCACAAGAACCATCGGATTTCTCATAGAAACAGGATTTGGAACAGAGGGCTCGATGGCTGGAGAGCCGGAGGTCCCGAGCGGAGCCGAGGGGCTCGTTGGCTCTACGACTGGCTCGACTGGTGTTGGGTTTGTTTCTTCCATAATTATGGGGTTGGTGTCACCGTTCCCATTGCATGTCCAAAGGCAACGGCGGCACTAATAACTGCTTTTCGTGCTGATTGGACAACTTCCTTGAGCGCTTTAAGATCGGTTCGAAGTGACTGAACGACTGTCGAGACATCTGAACGAAGTGTTGATTCGGTATTAATTGTAATAACGTACGTCTTACCTTTCTGTGTTGTTACAGCCGCTTGAGCCGTTGAAATAGCTGTTCGTGCACTTACTATTGCCGCCTCAACTGCACTTGTATCTTTTCCATTTGTTTTTGCTGTATTTGTTCTCGTTTCAATTTTGTTAAGAATTTCAGTTAATCGGGCGAGCACTTTATTAAAGTGATCGGTCATATTTGTATTAAGAGTAGTCAGGCGAGTATCGATCCGCTCAACAACTTCCTTTTTCTTTTCATCTTTAAGCTCCGCAAGCTTAGCCTTGAACTCCTCGCGGTTTTCTTTTCTTTCTTCTCTATTTGTTATACGAGTTTCTTGGTTTGTCTGTACGATTGTCGCACGAAGTTCTATTCGATTTTCAGCATTCGCAAGTGGGGAAAGAATGAGGAGAGAAGTGGTGATACAAAAACTAGCTATGGTCAGTTTTCTATACATAAGCTGCAAAAAGTATACACCTTTGGAAACATATGTCAAGTTTTCAAACGGGCTTTTGCAGCGGCTCGAGCTTTGAAATCTGCCCCAGTATGCCCTTTGATATCATGGGCTCGGGCCACAGGCGAGGAAGTCTTTGGGTTTTGACTATAGAATTCTCCCTCTGGCGTTACAAATTTGAAGTAATACCCAGATTTGTCGGTCGCATGTGGATCCCATGCTTCTCCCCGTTGATACCGACGCGAAGCATCAAAGAGATCATGTAATACTTTAAAATCAGTATACGGATGAGCCAATCCACCTGCATGGCCTGCCTCATGCCGCAAGGTTGTGCCAAGAATCGAAGAGTGAATGGGGTAATCCTTATATTTCAAATTAACAGGGAGTTTACGCGGATCCAGAAATGGATCAAGCTTATTCCGAGAATCTTGATCATATAGCCGATCATTATGACCATAAAACAATTGCGAAATTCTATAACTAACCCACCGCATTGTTTCTTCTTCATCAGAAAGAGTTATATTCCGTACCGGTAACAAAACATATCGTCTTTCCACAAAATATGACTTTCCAGTTTTGGGATCAATACGAGCCACTTCTGTTTTTTCTGCTTGTCCCAGAGGGCCCCAATTCATTTCTTCATCAGAAAATTCTCTCTTTTTCCAATAATCTCTATATAAATTAAGATTGACTTCAAGTTCTGCTACTTCGTTGGGATCCCACCCTTTTTCTTTCGCTCGTTCAGAAAGATTACGAAGTTTATCTTCAGCCTGGAATACATTTCCATTTTTGATAATTTCAAAATCTTGCCGATAATTTTCCATAGTGTGATTTACCCGAGCTACAAGATCCTCATCATCAATATCACCAGGTAATAAACTTGAATTTACTCGAGGTCCATCTAAGAGCACAATATGAAGCTCGGAGTTTGGATGATCTTTAATATAGGAAAACATTGGTTCATTTTCTAAAGCCTCTGGCATAATCTGTAGCTGAAAATCAGGTAGATTATGAATATACGTTCGGTAGCGAGTTTGCAAATCTGTTTCGGATATGGGTACTGTAGGGTCCATCTGCGCTGCTTCAGCAACAAGTACTTGAGATATTGGGTGGGCTTTGTCAGAAAGACCTTCCCCAAATTCATCCTTTTTATTCTCAGGGTTTGCTACTATAGACGATATTGGATTTGGGTTTTCGCCTTGGACTCCAGTACTTACACCATTTATCTCTCTCTGAGAACCTGATCCGATTGCAAGTCCTGTGGCGATTACGCCAGTAGCTATTTTTCGACCAATGTGACGTTTTAGCTTGTTGGTTGGAGATATTTCAGAACCGGAATATTCGCTCATACTTTTTCTAGTCTACTCATGTAAAAGAATCATGTCAAGTTTTTTAATCCTCCTCATTGCAAAAAATCGGTGTATTTAGTATTCTTCAAGAACAGATGAAAAAATTGAATCTTAATCCGGGATGGTTTGTGATTTTTGCAGTATTACTCTGGAGTCTTGATGGAATCCTTCGCCGCAGTCTCTTTTCACTCCCGCCGGCGATCATCGTTTTCTGGGAACACGCACTTGGTGCACTCGTTCTAACTCCATTTGTTTTAAAAAGAAGAGCAGAGTTTACGCTTCTCACAGCCCGAGAATGGACGGCAGTTGCAATTATCAGCCTATTTTCCGGCGCACTCGGAACAATCTTCTACACCGCGGCGCTCGGCCAGATCAACTTTATCCAATTCTCCGTCGTTGTCCTTCTGCAACAACTGCAACCAATTTGGGCAATCGGAACAGCCGCAATAATTCTCAAAGAAAAGTTACCTGCTAAATTTCTCATGTGGGCGATCGTTGGGATAGCCGCAAGTTATGTAGTTACATTTCCCAACCTCACTGTTAATCTCGAAACTGGACAGGGAACAATTATAGCCGCCGGATTTGCGCTCTTGGCCGGAATTTTATGGGGAAGCTCGACATCATTTTCAAAAATTGTGCTTAAAAAGACTTCATACATCGCAACAACGTATTTAAGATTTCTTATCGCACCGATTTTTGCGGCGATGATCTTTGTGGGTTTGGGACAATCAGACAAACTGCTCACCATTTCCCAACCACAGTTGACCACACTTCTCATTATCACCTTCTCAACCGGAATGGTAGCGCTCCTCATTTATTACTACGGCCTGCGAAAAATCCCGGTTCGAGTGAGCGCAATTCTTGAGCTTTTCTGGCCACTGTCGG
This sequence comes from Candidatus Roizmanbacteria bacterium RIFCSPHIGHO2_02_FULL_40_13b, assembly GCA_001789445.1. Lineage (GTDB taxonomy): Bacteria > Patescibacteriota > Microgenomatia > UBA1406 > HO2-37-13b > 2-01-FULL-39-24. The sequence goes on from MFZQ01000013.1 coordinate 10,410, forward strand.
CTGTGGTCATCGACTACTTCCTATTTAAGAAGATGCTTTCAGTTACACAAATCATCGGTGCTGCAATCTTGATCTACTCAATGTACCGAGTTTCTCGCTATTCAAAAGATGAAGTGGTATAACGGGAAAGTCATTCACGGGGAAAAAATGGGCAGATTTTTGGGATTTCCTACAATTAATATATATACGAAGAATCTTTCACTTGACTTCAAAACTGGAATCTACGCCGCACGGGTGAAAGTAGGGGAAAAGCAATATGCCGGAAGCCTCTTTTACGGTCCGCGACTGATCAAAAAAGAAACGGAAAATGTGCTCGAAATCTTCCTTTTGGACTTCGAAGGAGACTTGTATGAGAAAAAAATCGAGTTCTCTCCAGTGAAATTTATCCGCGAGGTGCGAGATTTTTCCTCGCTTGAAGAGCTTGCGAAGCAGATGGAGGAGGATGTGAAGAAGACGAGAGAGATAATAGAGAACTGATCACCTCGGGGGCTTGGAGTCGTGAGCTTAGCCGAACGATGGTTTGGCTTTTTGCAACAATATTGTACACTTCGGGTGCCTGCCTGCCGGCAGGCAGGTGTACATACTCTTCAAATTTTCTACTCCTTGACATATCCAAATCACTTTAGTATACTAAAGTGCATGAAGCAGGAAATGTGGGCTAGTCCCGAAACAGATAACCTTTTTTCAGCGATTTTGTCGCTCAAGAACCTTGATGAATCAAGGCGATTTTTTCGTGACCTTCTCACCGAACCCGAACTTGCAGAATTCGCAAATCGGTGGAAAGTAGCACAACTCCTTTCACAAAAAACTCCCTATTCTCAAATAGAAAAAGAGACCAGAATGAGCTCCACAACAATTGCCCGAATCAGCAAATGGCTTACCAACGGCATGGGCGGATACACGCTGGCACTCAACAAATTGAACCATCACCATCATCAATCAACCTCATTCGAGGAAGATTCCTGATGGCTTAAACATCTTTAAGACTTCATGAAACCTTCTCGAAAGAGGAGGTTTTTCATATGAAAAAAATAGTACAGATCGATGGGAAAAACTTAACAATTGAGGATGTAGTTGCTGTGGCCCAAAACGGTGCTAAGATTACCTATAGTCAAAAAATAATCGATGGAATCCAAAAAAACTGGGATACGGTGGCTGAAATGATCGAGGAAGGGCAAACAATTTATGGATTGAACACCGGAATTGGTGGGTTTGGAAATGTTCTTTTACCCGCCGATCAAACAGCGGAACTATCGGTACGAATGCTTCGGGCGCACGCGTCTGGATATGGAGATCCGGTAACAGAAGAAGTTTCACGAGCATCATTTTTGGCACGAATCAATGTGTTGGCCAAAGGATATTCATGTATCCGTCCAATAATCTTCACCACTATGATCGAAATGGTAAACCGCGGAGTCAATCCGGTTGCCTATGAAAAGGGGTCGCTGGGTTGCTCTGGAGACCTGGCACCTCTTGCCCAAATGGGTCTTGTCGTCATCGGCGAAGGAAAAGCGTATTACAAGGGAAAAATAATTGAAGGTGCTCTCGCACTGAAAAAAGCTGGAATTAAATCGGTAAAACTCGCATATAGAGAAGGACTTGCACTCATGAACGGGTCTCAGATGATGACTGCGATAGCTACTCTTAATATTTATTCTGCCCAGCGGCTCATCAAAACGGCTGAAATTTCTGCCGCAATGAGTATCGATGTCTTAAATTGTGTCGAGTCAGCCTATGACAAACGATATAACGCGGTGCGAGGGTTCAAAGGACAGCAAATTGTGGCTGAAAATATCCGCCGGTTGCTTTCCGGTAGTGAAATTCTCAAGCAAAAAAAGATAAATACCCAAAGCGCCTACAGTTTGCGATCAGTTCCACAAGTATCAGGTGCGTGTCGCGACGCACTCGATTACATACGAAGTATTGTCGAAATTGAACTCAACGCCGTTGCCGACAATCCAATTTTCTTTACAAATGACAGGGTTGCATTGAGTGGTGCTAATTTCCACGGTGCACCAGTTGCCTATACCCAAGATTTACTTGGAATCATTATGACGGACCTGGGCTCAATCTCAGAAAGGCGAACTAATAATTTGCTTGACCCAGCTTGTAGCAAAGAGCTACCGGCATTTCTCGTCGAAAGCGCAGGCTTGGATAGCGGACTCATGATTTCCCAGTACACGCAAGCTGCACTTGTTTCAGAAAATAAAGTGCTGGCTACTCCGGCGAGTATCGACTCGATTCCAACATCTGCAAACCAAGAAGACCACGTTTCTATGGGAACAATTGGCGCACGAAAAGCAAGCGAGATTATCCGAAACACCGAGGCGGTTATCGCTATTGAAGTTTTAGCTGCATGTCAGGCATATGAGTTTAGAAAACCACTCTTGGCTTCGAAATCATTTCGAGCGGTATACGACCTTGTGCGCTCAATTAGTCCAAAAATTGTGGAGGATAGGCCGTTTTATCAAGATATAGAAAAAATAGTGAAGCTTGTTAGAAGTTACCAAATCCTTGAAACCGCAGAATCGATGATAGGAAAGTTGAAATAAAAATATGGAAAATAATACACGACTAGATCCTCGTGAACTTACTGATGGAGAATTTGGAGATACTCCATCTACGCAAAGATCAGAGATAGGTAGAAAAACACTATATGATGAACTTTTGGAAGAATGTGCGCGACGTGGAATGAATGAGGAAGAAATAAGGCGAGAAATAGAGGCTTTCATTGCAGTATGTGGAGATTAAGTATTCAACCTCGGGATGGTTTGGCTTTTTGCAACAATATTGTACACTTCGGGTGTGTACAGCCACTTCGGATGTGTATAGTCAAATTTTCTACTCCTTGACATTACAAGTACTTGATCTATAATACTACTGATCCTCCTTGTGAAAGATGGGTCAGTACATTGAAAAGTTTTTCTAACGAATTTTTTAGTAGGGTAGGCCATCCGTCAACTTTCACTAGTTGCCGAGATGACAATGCCACAGTCTTCGTAGCCTCCCGCATGCGGTGTTACGAGCTGTCGGTGTCCCGTTTTCATATAAAAGAAAAACTTTCTATATGATCCTCTTTTGTTAAGGAGGGTCTTTTTGCACGATTTGTTTCCCACCGTTTTTATAATTACGAATACTTACTTGAATAGCTAACTAATATAGTTTTTGTTCATTTCTTTTATAAATTTATAAACCTCTATGCAGGATAAAAAAAAGACCGCAGAGCCCGCCGACTCATATTTCGGAGAGGATGCGCATCCGATCGTTATAGAACCCATATCTGTTGAAAATACAGTCACGGATTCTTCATTTAATAATATTCCGCCACAAAAAATGGCTACAACGGAAGAAATTCCAGAGACTGTTTCTGAACCAACTCCAGATGTGATTGCAGTTGATAGCAATGATCTGGGCGAGCGAATCAAAGATGACTTGAAAATGGCATTTCCAGGTAGTGGGGTGCTTGAAATTACCTACAATGGCTTTGGTTTTTTGCGCCCAAAATTCACGCCTACAAACGATGACATTTACGTTTCCCAGTCACAAATTCGAAAATTTTGGCTGAGAGCAGGGGACTTTGTGGAAGGCCTCGTGCGACCACCAAAGCAAAATGAGAAATTTCACGGACTTCTCAAAATCGAAAAGATCAATGGGAAAGAGATGACAGATATGGAAAGCTATAAGCGACCACGATTTGACGACCTTACCTCTCTCTATCCGGACCGCCAAATAGTTCTGGAAACAGAAAGCGATGTTATGTCCACACGCATCATGGATCTTATCTCGCCGGTTGGATTTGGACAGCGCGGAATGATCGTATCGCCTCCAAAAGCAGGGAAGACCACGATTCTCAAAAATATTGCGAACGGTATTACCACGAATTACCCAGAGGCGCACCTCATCGCTATTCTTATCGGAGAACGGCCAGAAGAAGTGACGGACCTTACCCGCTCGATTAAAGCGGAAGTTGTTGCATCCCACTTTGACGAGTCTCCCCGAGAACAAATTCGGGCGGCAGAAATTGCACTTGAACGGGCAAAGCGGCTTGTTGAAATGGGTCGCGACGTCATCATTCTTCTTGATTCCGTCACGCGCTTAGCTCGAGCCTACAACTTTTCAGTTGAAACATCTGGTCGAACCCTTTCTGGGGGATTTGACCCGGCCGCACTCTACCCAGCTAAAAAGTTCTTGGGAGCGGCGCGAAATTGTGAAGAAGGCGGAAGTCTCACGATTCTGGGAACGGCACTTGTCAACACAGAATCACGCATGGATGACCTTATTTATGAGGAGTTCAAAGGAACGGGAAATATGGAAATTCATCTGGATCGCAAGTACGCTGAACAGCGCATTTATCCAGCTTTTGATATTCAAAAATCAGGCACCCGCCATGATGAGCTCCTTCTTTCCAAAGAAGTGATGGAGAAAGTTGCCATGCTTCGCCGCATGTTGGCGCTTCTTTCAGACGATGAGCGCCTCACGATGCTCACTGATAAGCTTGCGAAGAGCAAAACGAATAAGGCGTTTTTGGAGGGATTGAAGAATTTGAAATAACACTGTCATCGTACGGAACAGTTGTCATCCCCGACCTGATCGGCCTTGCCTGCCGGCAGGCAGGGGATCCATTTGAATAGATTCCCGCCTCCGCGGGAATGACAATAATGTCATCCCGAACTTGTTTCGGGATCCCACACGATCCTCACATCCCATAATATTCATGTTATAATCAGCATAGTAGTTTTTGAAGAAAAATTAGTTCGTGCACATGACTTTGCGCGCACGAATACTCGTTTTTCACCCTGAAACACGTTGCTCTTTGACATTTTGCGGAAAACAACTGGCGCTTTTGCCAAACCCACACGTGGCTGAACCAGCTTCAGAATACCAGAGCAATCCGGCTCACAACCTAACCATCCACATAGGAGGACACAAAGTGACATACGAAGAGGTAACAAAGACCATCGTTCTCGTCTGGGCAATCCTGATTATTACGATCGCTTTCTTTGCCTTCCCGCCAGGAGTGGTGGTGAATATGGTGGTCACGTTGTTGATGTTTGTCAACGTGATCTTCCTCGTTCGCAGAATGCAAACGCACGTGCCGTCAACCGAGCTGGCCAAGGCGTACTTGGTCTGTGTTAACCTTGTGGGAACTCTTATTGGGCTGTTGTCCATCACGAAGTTTTCACGGGTGACAGCAGAGGTTTTCACAGCGATCATGTTGATCATCCTTGGCCGTGCCGTCCAGCGCATATTCATCCCTGCAGTTCCACCTGACAAGGAGAAAACGACGTGAGCGCACGAGAGATACAAGATGTCTCGATCCTGGTTGGACTGATCACGTCGACCTGGGTCTTCTTTTTCGCCCTGTTTAATCTCATCTCGATCTGGGATGGGGAACGGTTTTTTACTAGGAAGGAGAAGATGTTGACGACCACTTTATGGATCGTCATGCTGGCGATTGATATCTTCAAACCCTGGAAGCCGGGTTTGTCATGGGCCCAATGGTTGAGCACAGATTTACTGGCGATAATCGCTATCCTACTGATGAGATCGGTACCCAGTGGGTCAAGCGAACAGCCAGAGGGGCCGTTGTAAGGATCTAGAGCGGGGAAGTTTTCCGTGAACTAAATATGCTTGTCGAAGAGCAAAGGGGCACCGGCGAGGTGTGAATGATGACGAATTCGTTCGTCTAAAAAAATCATTCATGTCTTTCCGGTGCCCAGTTGCTTTATATGCATATACTAGGAGATAGTATATTTGGTGATTATACTGTTACCCAGTATGTGTAATTCTGGATTCCCGCCTCCGCGGGAATGACAATAATGTCATCCTGGAACGGAGGCTGAAGGCCGCAGTGATAGGATCCCAGGTTTGAGATTCTATCGTCCCGCTCTGCGGGACTCGAAACAGGTATCTACGCTCCTTCTCCCATACTCCCAAACCTTCTCTCCCGACCTCCCATACCCCCAAACTCCCATACTTAACTCTTGACAAATATTTATCACATACTCTATACTACATGGTAGTATGGATCCTTTTAAAAATGCACTCTCATTCCTAGACGATATAAGCTCATATCTTTCACCCGCCGATAAGCCCTATTTAGCCCGTCTTAAAAATCCAAACCATGTTCATAAGGATATACTCCAGGTGAGTATGGACGATGGCTCAAAGAAGGATTTTCCTGCCTTTCGTTCCCAACATAATAATGCACTTGGGCCGTACAAGGGCGGAATCCGCTTCCACCCCGGCGTGACAGAAGCCGAAATAAAAGCACTTTCATTGTGGATGAGTTTAAAATGCTCCATTGCGGGCTTACCATATGGGGGTAGTAAAGGGGGGGTAATCGTTGACCCAAAAAAGCTATCAAAATCGGAGCTAGAATCGCTTTCTCGGGCGTATGCTCGCTTTCTGGCCCCACACATCGGGGAGCATGTGGATGTGCCAGCTCCGGACGTAAACACAAATCCCCAGATAATGGCATACTTGCTTGATGAATATGAAAAAGTGATCGGACACCACGCTCCAGGCGCCTTTACAGGTAAACCCTTGATACTTGGGGGGAGTATGGGAAGGGATAAAGCAACTGGATATGGAGGAGTGCTTGCCCTCAAATTCCTGATAGAAAAACTAAAATCAAAACATTCGGGCGGGTCACAGACCGCGCCCCTACATAAAGCTCCATCCTCTGATACTCCTACGTGGTATATGAAGCCTATTTCTCAAATAACCGTCGCCGTTCAGGGATTCGGGAATGTCGGCTACTTTTTTGCAAAGATTGCTTCAGAACAGGGGTTTCGAGTCGTTGCGGTCTCTGATTCCAAAGGAGCTACATACCTGGAAACCGGCCTAGATCCAGTGGCGACAATGGAATGTAAGCGTCAGAAGGGGAGTTTGGCAGGGTGTTATTGTAAAGGAGGCGTGTGTGACCTCAAGGGAGGGACTATGATGTCAAATGAGGATCTTCTACAATTACCAGTAGACATACTTGTTCCAAGCGCACTTGAAAACGTCATCACCAAAGATAATACCTCCAAAATCAAAGCCTCTGTAATCGTTGAAATGGCAAATGGACCGATTACTTCAGAAGCCGATCATCTCCTTACTTCAAAGAATGTGTTGATAATACCTGACATTTACGCAAACTCCGGGGGAGTATCAGTATCCTATTTTGAATGGGTACAAAACCTGATGGGGTATTATTGGACGGAAGAAGAAGTGGACGAGAAACTCGAAGCGCTTATGAAAACGTCGTTTAATAAAATGTTTAAAAGAAGTGAAGAGGGTACAATCTCTTTACGAAAGGCGGCGTATTTAGTTGCGGTTGAGCGAATTATTGAAGCAGAACGAATGAGGCGACCCTTATAATGAGATATTGAGCTCGATACGTTATTTCTCGCATCAAAGGGGCCCTCCCAATGGTGTGGGTATCCCAGTGATACTCGAAATAAGCGCATCATCGCTCAATATAACCACTCGCCGTACGAGTAAAATGTTGTCATTCCCGCGGAGGCCGAAGGTCCCCTTCAGGGGGCGGGAATCTATGGATCCCCTGCCTGCCGGCAGGCAAGGCCGATCAGGTCGGGGATGACACTAGTAACAATTTAACAATTTAACAATTTAACCAAACCATATGGCACAAACGAACATAGATAGTCGAATCAATCGGTTGGTGGGGCAAATAGAGGGGATTAGGCGCATGATTAATGGCGGGCGCGATTGTGAGGATGTTGTGCAACAAATTTTGGCAGCTCGGGAAGCACTTTCCAAAATTGGCCTCCTTGTTCTCAAGGAAGGAATTTGCAAAACCTCAAACGACCGAAAGTCAACCGAGGAAATTCTGGAAAAAGTATTTCGGATCTGAAGACTGTGTTATAATGAACATTGCCGTATGTTTTCTTGGTCAAATTTCTATTCTGAAATTGTTGAATTTACCCGATTTCTCATTACCTATTTTAAAGGACACTTCTTTGCATATGGAAATAGGTTCGAAAAAATAAAAGGCATTATTGTTGCACTCCTTGTTGTTAAACGAGGAAAGTACTCGCAGTCGTTCCTTAATACGTCCTTTTTCTTACTTTTAGGTGCTGCAATTATCGCCGGACCTGCTATTGCCCAAAATAACCCGTTTCTTGCCGACTATCTTAATCAGTCTGCGCCCATTGCTTCTGATAGTGTTATCGATATTGATGTGTATTCTCAATCGACAAACACGGCGATTTCTCAAAAACCCCGAGATAGGATTATTGAATATGAAGTTAAAGGGGGAGACACCATAGATTCCGTCTCAAAAAAATTTGACATAAGCATTGATACGGTCAAATGGGAAAACTCATTGACATCAGATATTATTAAACCAGGCCAAAAGCTTCAAATTTTACCTGTTTCGGGAGTGGCTCATAAAGTAACTTCTGGGGAAACAATTTATTCAATTGCAAAGAAATATCATACGGATGCACAGGCGATCGTTAACTTTCCGTTTAACGACTACTCTGATCCTGATACCTTCGCACTCAACTCTGGGCAAACTCTCTTCGTTCCAGGTGGAGAAATTCGAGCGGTAACCTCGCCAGGAGTAAGAACGCCAGGAGGTTTTTATAGCGGACCAATTACTGCTGGAAAAGGCAGTGGAAGCTTCATTTGGCCAACAAGCGGTGGAATTACCACATACCCTGTTTGGTACCATATGGGGGTTGACATTGCTAATTCATCGGCTCCAGCGATTATTGCTTCTGACGGTGGCACGGTCTCATATTCAGGATGTTTGGGTTGGGGATATGGATGTCACATCATCATTGACCATGGAAATGGCTACCAATCCCTGTATGGCCATCTTTCACACTTATCTGTGAGTCCTGGCCAGGGAATTGGCCGTGGCCAACAAATCGGAGTCATGGGTTCAACAGGAAGATCCAGCGGTGTGCACTTGCATTTCGAGATACGTCAAAATGGAGTATTACTTAATCCCCTCAACTTCTTAAAGTAGTTACTCTACCGCTGCTTCTGGCGAGGCTTCCACAGGTAATTCAATCTTTGGAGAAACTACAGCTTCAGGTTTTGTTGGAAGGTTTAATTTACTCTCGCTTGAGGCTTCCTTTTCATCGGGAGAAACAGGAACCTGTACTTTCTCGGTTGCTTTCTTCAAGGTATCCTTAAACATGGCAAAATCAGCCGTTGCCTTCTGATAATCGGCACTATTTTTATCTAGAGATCTAAATATGTCTTGCATAATAACAATGGCTTTTTCATATTCTTTATTTTGATAAAATGCCCATGCTAAGTTATATCGCGCGTTTGCCCAGTCCGACTTAAGCGTTAATGCTTGACTAAACATATTTGCTGCATTGGGGAATTGTTGTAGTGAATAATATACGCCTCCCAAGGCAAGTCGTAATTGTGGATTTACGGGATCAGCCAGAATTGCTCGTTCGTATGAAGAAATTGCCCATGAATCCGCGTCTTGTGCAACGTTTACCAAGTTGCGGTAAATGAGCGCTAGATTTTCCCAGTTTGCTGACTTTTGAGGATTTAGGGCAACTGCCGCTTTTGCTTCTTGAATTGCAATCTGAATTGTCTGAGTAATATTTTGTCTATCTTGTTGGCTTAAATTGTCCTTTCTTTGTAGCGCAATACTGTTTGCAATGAGTAAATTTACTTGGGCAAATGTTGTGTGATACTTTTCTATACTTGGATTAAGCAAGATTGCTTGTTGTTGTGGTCGGTAAATTGGATCAATAACTCCCTTAGGAAGTGCGTCAAGTGATTTTTTGAAATAGTATTCGCCCAAGTAATTGCGAACAAATCCGTACGATACGCTTGGAATAGTAATTGCGGCGAGGAATAAAATTGTCAAATAGAGTGGAAGGTTGTGTGCAAGATCTACTACCCATGCTTTGCTTTCAACTCGGGACGAAATGATTCCCAGATACACGACTGACAAAAATAATACAGGTAGCGTAGGAGGAAATAATAAAAGAACAAGTACCAGATATATTCCCGAAGCAGTTAATACGGAAGCATACTCATCTTTATTTTTAATTAGTTTTTTAAGCGTTAATCCTGTCTGTGTAAATATGAATAAAATAATGGCAAAACCGACAAGTCCCATTTCAGTCCAGATATGCAGAATGGCGCTTCTGCTGGTGGCGAAGTTCACGTTCCAATACGTTGAAGTATTATACGTTTCTGTTTTAGCCTTCGTAAATTGGCTGGAAAAATTATCGATTCCAGCTCCAAATACTGCTGTTTCCGGTTTTTTTAGTGTTTCAACAGCAGAAAGCCAGGAAGTATCAACAGGAGGAAGGGTAATTAAATGATTTTTTACTGTGTAAAATCCATTTATCACAATTGCAATCAAACAGATTGCACCGATTCCAAGTAGTACCACATTTCTACCCTTTTTTTTGAAAATTTCAAATATACCAACAATAGCAAAAAAAGAAACGTAGAGCATAAGATCTAAACTTGAACCGATGGGGGTAAATGTTGGTGACTTTAGGAATGTAAATACAGGCGGAAGTGTGTATGTTGCAAACGGATTTGTAAGAAAGATAAGTGAGAGGAACGAAATAATTCCGGCGCCAATAGCGAGCGCCATAAAGTTTGGCTTGTTGTTTTTGACAAAAAGGTATATCAAGACTAAAACAAGTACCGCAACGGGGCCAAACGGAAGTACGTTTATGGCTCCAACTTTATTTGGAGTCGTGATTATCGTGGTAAGAATAGTTGATACAAGAAGTAAAAGTACAGACGTATCAAGAAGTGTATGGGAAATCGTCAGTTTTCTTTGAATGACGAATTTGATGAGAAGTGCTCCTACCAGTAAAATAATGAAAAATACGGTAAGTGCAAATTTGTTCAGACCGAATGCGTCTTGAGTGATAGGAAGGAAGAAGAGGGGAAACAGCACAAATAGTGCCTGAATAAGAAACATCTTTACTTTTTCAATTGCTTGTATGTTCATACATTCTACAGTGTAGAATTATTTTTTTTATAAATCAAGAAGGAAGATGACATCCTATGAATCTTATAGTATACTATCCTCGAAAATCAGCTATATTTCACGAAAGCCGTGGTAAACCGTAGCTTATTAGCACGCACGTTGACAGCAAGGAGGAGAAAAAAATCGAATAGTGAAAGGAATGAGAACGGAAGGGCGCAATTTTGCGCGAAGATGGACTCTGAAAAGAGAGAAAGGACTTACCGGCAATGAGCCGCGAGTTATTCGACAGACTTATCAATAACATCTGCAGGGGGGGACGCTGGTCTCTTCGGCACGATGCACTTTCGCCTCGAGGACACGGTTTACCCGAACGAACTTGCTGGGTACCTGGCCAGGCTGAAGCCACTCGGGTACAGTCTAGGGTACGATCCAGACGGCGTGCTTGTTCTCAAGCATGAACCCTAACAACTAACCCCGCACCGCACCCAGACCGAGGCGTAAGCCGAGGTCACCACATCGGTCTCAAAGCCGGGAAGGACGAGTAGTTCAATGGAGATTACACTCGAAGAATTGGTTGAGGCGATCTGTAGTCGTCGAATCAAGTCTTTCGACAGCATCGAAGCAGGTCCGTTCGAAGACTTGAATCCAGAGATGGTAGAGACCTTCAGACTGATGCTGAAGGAAAAGGGTTACACTCTCTGGCAGGGTAACGAAGAACACGCCCCAAAGATCGTGATGATCGCAAGGACAGGTTATCGGAGAGGCTTGTAGTTGGAACGGAGATGGGCGCGCATGTGGCCGCCAGAAGAGGACAGGCTTTGCCTGACACCGTTCTGGCGGCCCAAGCGCCTCTAACCCCAAACTCCCACACTCCCAAACTACTTCTTTTCCACTTTTCTCCTCCTTGCACACACTTAAAAATAAAATAGAGATTCTATCACCCCGCCATGCGGGGTTCCAGAATGACAGTATTGTCATTCCCGCGGAGGCGGGAATCTAATTGAATGGATCCCCTGCCTGCCGGCAGGCAAGGCCGATCAGGTCGGGGATGACAACAGCGTCGTCCTAATTAATTATCCACCAATTAAAACTTGCTAGAACTGATATTGGTTCATCGAGCGTTACTACAAAATAACTCTTACAAGAAACTTCTTCCTTCGTACAAGCCTTTTTCAAAGACATATAGAGTGGGCTGTTTTTTGTGTTTGAAGTGGGGGAAATATACACCAAAGAATCTTTATTCAGCCGATCATTATAGATGGTGATATCTCGACTTCCGGCTGGTATTTCTCCTTCGCCTGCAGATGTTGCATTTGTTTCAATTGCTCCACTTACACTTTTGGCGGACGTGTCATTTGCGTCTGCAAGATACGTGTTAACTTTGATTCCTTGGGCAAAATATGCAGATCCCGATGCGTCAATTGAAGCAACTGTTTGAGCTTCGTTATTCAATACTTCAAGTTTTGTCGGCGTTTCTGCTTTCTCATTCAAGCTCAACTTAATATTATCTTTTTCGGAAAGGGCAGAAATTCGGTTTGTCCGAATTCCTTTTTGTGCGATGAGTTCGCCCTTAGTCGTCAAATTTCCGTCTCGAGAAACAATTACTGCGCCGTCAAGGAGATTTATCGTTGAAATAGCAGATATCCGCAGCTCGAATCCGAGTCCCATGATTGAGTTGTCCTCGATATTCACCGTTCCGGCCATGAGCGATCCTGCAACTGCAACATCATAGAGATTACTTCTTCCCGTTACCGTGAGATTTTCTAGATTTGGAACTGATACTAAATCCATAGGAGGAAGTTTATACTGTTGTGGATCAGGTAGGGGAGTATTTTTAATTTTATTAAGCTCATTTTCAATATCGGTAATGTTTTGCGAACTTACTTTTTTCGCAGTCAAGGTTCCGGAGATAGTTGCCTCATTACTTTGCACCGTTTCTGCGACTAATGTTTCGGTCGTGACTTTATCACTTGTCAATGTGCCTGAAAACGTTGCATTCCCCACAGCATCAATTGAGGCAACCGGATTATTATCAAAGCCATTAATGATAAGTTTTGCAAGCTCACTTTTTTCCCCAGGGCTTTGTGAAGGCCCAGAAAGATCAATGGTTACATCTTTTTCAATTGGAACAATCTTGTGTGTTTTGACTATCGGAACTGACTTTATCTCTGGATCATATACTTCTTGATTGTTGATTGGGCTAAATGACCCAGGCTGAATTGTTGCATTTATTATCCCCACAGATTCTTTATTATAGGAATTCTGCGCAAATCCAATAATTCGTCCATTTGTGGTTGCCTTTTGGGCAACTCCAGATATTTTTGAATAGGTCAGTGCATCTCCCGAATTAATCATTCCACCCTGGGTTGTTACTTTCACCGGTAATTGTCCAACAAGTCCCACGAGCGTATGTTTTTCATCATTATTTCCCGTAGCATTTCCAATAAATGCGGCATTTTTTGAAATAACACCAATAATTAGATTATCATTCTGATCACAAGGTGTAACCATTCCATCTGCAATCTGGCATAGCAAGCTTCCTGGTTCCCAGCCTAAAGCTGTCGAAGCAATGGTATCATCTTTCAAAAAGTACTCTGCAAAATCACCTCCACCAGATGTGTATGTAACGCCGCTCGTTCCATTACTTTGAATCTTACCCACTACATCGCCCGTTCCCTTGATAAATGTTATGAAGTTGTTACTCGTATTTCCACTTCCGGTGAATCCAAGTTTTACCGCAAGTCCTGAGGCAGAAACCCCCGCATCCTTATTCTCAATGAGCGTAACCGGAAGGGTTCCCTGTGAATCAACAATCGATAATTTACTTGCAGGGGCGATCGTTCCGACGCCTATTCGGTTGTTTTGGGTATCGAAACTGAAGAGGTCAGTTTGAAAGGCGAGGGAATTGACTGTATTTCCTACGAGCGATACAGCACTTGCCTTTAGGTAGGTATTTTTTGTGCCAAACACTGTTTCACCCGCGATTCTCAAATCTCCTCCAAGCGCCAACGTATCTTGTGGGTTTGTAGTTGTAAGAATTCCAACGTCTCGCCTAAGGTATCCTTGGACACCAAAACCTGAACCATATACATTGTCTGCGTAAACAGATTGAAATCGTTTATCACTTGTTCCCAGCGTTTGAATCCCAGAATAGGCAGGGATGATACTTCCCGTTAACCCAATATCACCCGTGTTCTTAATCGTGGCGACTTGAGCTCCGCCCACGAGAAACTTTATTTGTCCCGATTCTGTGGCTGAAAGAGTAATATCGCCATTTCCAGCAGATTGGAGAATTAAGCCTTTGGCGCTTGAGAGAGCGAAGTTTGCCGATTCCATGGTAGATCGAACAGACGGTGCCTCGGTGGACAGTAGCACATCTCCAGTGTCACTGATAAAGGAATTTATTGGAGTTTTTGCCGTTGGAGCGGCCCCAATCGATCCGTTAAGTGGCTGGCGAGGCATCATTTGTGTATCTCCAGTGATAGTTATTCCCAAATAGCTATTAGAGCCAGACAAAACATCTTCTCGAATAGGACTTCCACACTCTTGACCTAAGGTAATCCGAAAAGAACCTTGAAGGTTCGGAATTAATTCACACGGTCCAGTAGAGTAGAGTTGACGCCCATTTTGTGCCTGATCATAAATACCAAACCTAACTTGTGTTTTTTCGGCAATGATATTTCCAAGTGAATCCTTGAGAATGCCTGAAAAAGAGACAAGTCGTGTATTTGGATTATATTGTTGACCTGAAAATGGGGAAGAAGTAGGTTTACTCTTAGTTGAGATTATAACTACAAGAAAAACTAATATTAATAATAGGGCCCCAGAGAGCCATAAATAGTTAATTCGGCCATCGTTACTCTTGCTTATTTCCTCGGTCAATTCAGCCTCTATAGGTATGATTTTTATGTTCTCAATATAACTTGATGGAATTTGCTCTTGGGGTGCAGACTGTATTGGTTCATTGCGTATATTCTGTGCGTGATTTGTATAGCTATATCCATTTTCAACTAAATAAGAACCGAATACTCGGAGTGATGAAAGCTTCCTATTAATAGAATTTATTGGAATATCACTATCTAATAGATACTTTTTATATCTAACTAATTCATCTCTTGTAAAGAAGTCGTCATACCTTGAATGTGTTTGTGTCCAGAGTAAATAATGATTGATGTCTGATTTATATGCCTTTTTAGAGGAAGTACCGAGAGGTAATGAGTCTAAAAACAAAGCTAATTTATCCTGTTCCAACTGTGCATTATACCGATTTTCATTGCGATCATTCATTACTATTTAATAGTAGAGAAGTCTTGTGGCTTTGTCAAGGGGAAAAACAAGTAGATTTGATATATTACGATATCTTAAATATAAGAGATTCATACACGAAATAATGAGTTTAGTAAAAGCTTTAATAAGATTAATACATGATAATGCGGTAATTAATGTGGCTAGTTACTGTATCAGAATAGATAACATATCCTATAAAAATAACGTCGTATAGTTACTATTTTTGTAAAATTGAATTTATGTAATTTGATTAGGTAACTTATAAATTATATTTAATATTTCTGTGCCTAATTCTAGAGATATGGCTTCCTAATGATCTAGAACAATCATATTTAATTACTATTTAGTTTCAGTGACTAAAAAGTCGTTTATATCCATATCAAAATTTTAGAGGAAATACCTTTAATTAATTAGCCAGTCATGATAGGAAGAATTGATATTGAGGCTTCTTGATAGCAAGTTATAGCAGATAGATCTAGTATGGTAGACGATTGAGATGTTACCGCACAAGATCTTACATTATTTGGTTTTTTATCGTTATTAAGTACATTTCGTGTAAATTATGAAAATTTTTTAATAATGTAACAGTTATCAATTATGGGTACTGAATGCTAATTTATTAAAATTAAACGAAAGGCTGTTACAAAAGGCTTTATGATTAACGGATGTGGAAATTAATAAATCACCTATATATTTTTATACTTTTATGTTATGTTGATATACTTTGAAATAATTAATCAGCATTGACAAGAACGTTTCCGTCTGTTAATCTCTTAATATAAAATCATACGTTCGTATTAAGCGAATAACTACACTAATATAATACACTATGCCAATAAAAGATAGAAGAGTAAAAATATTGTTACTGCTTCTCCTAATACCCTCTATTCAATACGATTTCATTGAAATTGACGAAGCAAATCAGAACATATTTGATTTATCTATCAATCAAAAGACAAAGGGAACTCTTTCAGCTCTACTAAAGGATGGTTCTATTGAAAAAGAAGATCGAAATGGTAGCGTTTTTTATAGAATTACTCAAAAAGGTATTCAAGGACTTTCTCTAGAATTTCCTTTTTTTAGATTTCTTAGTGAGGAGTGGGATGGATTATGGAGGATTATTTCATATGAAATTCCCGAATCAAAACGAGAAATTCGGGATCGGTTAAGACGAGAGATGCGTGGATGGGGACTGGGGCCATGGCATAGGTCATTCTGGATAACCCCACACCCAATAAGTAGCTCCCTAAAGGATCTAGTTTACGGAAAAGAAGAAGAAAAATACATTCAGTCATTTGAAGCTACACACATGTTTGGAGATATGGATATTCTAGTAGAGAAGGTCTGGGAAAAGTCGCAGCTTGAGAAGGAATATCGAGCTATGTTCAAGACTTGGCATGAAACACTTTCAACGGACGTTTCAAAAGAAGATAAAATGAAGCAGATTCTATACATATACATAGCGACACTTCGCATGGACCCGGGATTACCAAAAAGCTTAGTCGGTAGAAACTTTATTGGGTTTGAGGCATTTGATATATTCAAAGAGGTAAAAGGGATTCTTCTAAAAGCCTAAAATACTCATTTTGCGGCATATATACCCTGGTAATTTTCGAATCTATCTGTATGATTCTGAAATGGAGTATTTTGGCGAACACATCAAAGAACGGGTGCTATCTTTTTGGACCTCATATCGGTCCGAAGTCCTTCTACTTTCGATCTCCTTTATACTAATGATTTTGTCTGGTGGATTTTTTTTCATCCAGAGCAAATCAATTCATGCAGAAAAAGTAACTTCAAAAGTAGTACATCACCGCGTTCAAGATACGGTCGTAAATTTCATTTATGTCGATATATCTGGTGCGGTAAAAAATCCTAACGTTTATAAATTACCAGAAGGAAGTCGTATGAATGACCTTATTCTTAAAGCTGGTGGATTTACAAAAGACGTCGATTCTCAAGAGCTTAGTCAAACAGTAAACAAAGCGCATATATTGTCAGATCAAGAAAAAATATATATTCCACGACTAGGGGATTCTCAATACATGACCAAATCCCCATCTAATCTCTTATATACAGACCAAAGTGAAAGAAAAATTAATATTAATTCAGCTTCAGAAGAAGAAATAGATACGATTGTAGGTATTGGTCCCGCAATATCAAAGAAAATCATTGCGGGAAGGACATACAAAGATATTGCTGATCTTGTGGCTAAAAAAATAGTAGGGCAAGCTCTTTTTATAAAAATAAAAGACAGCATTTCAGTGTATTAACAATGGGTGGTCCAGAAATATTTTCATCCGTAATTGACGGCTATTTGCCTCAACCACAGGCAGCGCTTCTTAACGGAATCGTATTCGGAATTCCGATCGGGAAGTATGGGGATTTTCATACAAAGCTCAAGATGGTAGGGCTCTTGCATTTAGTTGTTCTTTCAGGCATGAATATCACAATTCTTGCGGGGATTGTAACGGCCATAACTATTCCATTTGGCAGGAAATTGAGTCTATTGATAACGGGACTACTTATTCTATTTTTTGTCTATTTTATAGGACTTCAAGCCCCAGCAGTTCGTGCAGGTTTTTGCGCAATTCTAACAGTCGTATCAATTGCGTTTGGAAGAAAAGCAGTGCCGCTTTATTTACTCATTCTCTCTGGTATTTTCATAGCTATATTTTTCCCAGATTGGGTTACAGGTTTATCGTTTCAACTTTCATATGGAGCTACTCTAGGCATTATTTTGTTTGGCCCAAAAATTCAGATAAACCATTCAGGGCTCTTTGGAAGCTTACTATCAAATATTTCTCAAGAACTTCGCGTGACGCTCGCCGCTCAAGTATTTACGGCGCCGCTTATATTCATCCATTTCAAGCAAATATCACTTATTTCTCCACTTGCCAATATCATGGTCGCATTTCTCGTTGCGCCGCTTATGATACTCGGCATGATGACGGCTTTTTTGGGAAAGATGAGCCACTCGATCGGACTTATTCCTTCCATTATCTGCTATGGAATTCTAAACTACATGCTTTTAGTCATTGATATATTGTCAAAAGTTCCATTAGGATACATTTCTTTTTAATATGCTTGGAGAACATGTAGTATCGATTAAATTATTTCTCTTTGTTTGCTTTGTGGGACTCACGATATCACTATTCACATATTTTAGGTCGCTCGTTCAGAATCAAAGTCCGCAGGTTGTTTACTGCGACGTTGGCCAAGGAGATGGAACATACGTTCGTACAATTACAGGTATAGATATTATTATTGATGCTGGTCCGGATAGTAGCATATTAACATGCCTAGGCAAATATATGCCAATATTTGACAAAACTATTGAATATGCATTCTTGAGCCATCCACAACATGACCATTATGCAGGATTTATACCAATGCTTGCAAACTATAGAATAACTACCTTTTATAGCTCTCTTGGAGATAACAAGGCTAAAAGCTATACGGTATTGAAAAAGCTTTTGTCACAAAAGGGGACTACTATTAAAAGAATTTTTGCGAAAGATACGATTGATATCGATTTAGAAAACAGAATAGATTTTTTATGGCCGGAAAAAGACTTTTATAGTTCAGATCTGAACGATTATTCACAAACGTTCGTACTTACTCTCGCAAATAAATCGTTTCTATTTACCGGAGACGCAAGCCCTCGATCGCTCACTTTGACTAAGTTACGCTCATGGAATAATACTATACAAATAGACGTGCTCAAAGTTCCACACCATGGCTCAAAAAACGGTCTAACAGAAGATTTTTTTAAATTAGCAAACCCGAGAGTAAGTGTGATAAGCGTGGCCGTTCATAATCGCTATAAACATCCATCTCCCAGTATCATTTCCATGCTCAAAGCCTCAAAACGACCGTATTTTTTAACTTCAGAAAAAGGGGATATATCCTTTACAATTTTACCGGAAGAACTTCTTCCTCAATTTGGCCACGATTAAGCTTGTGAAGAAATAAAGTTGTGATAACTATAACGATAAGAAGTATTCCTAGTAACTTAAAAGGCACGGCAGTAAAGCTTTTCGTATTAGAATACCTTCCTGCTTTATCAGTTGACTCGATTGATACAAGTGCTTTGTAATTTCCAATATGAATCCCATCAAGCTGAAACGAATGTGCCGAATTTGCCGACCTATCGGTATACACAAGCTTGCTTGAATGTCCAAGAACTCTTTGCTTGGGAATTTGAACCACTTCAACAGTCCCAATAGGGGAAACGACTCGAATCGTACCGGTAACATAGGTCCAATTCGCGCCAGAATTTCGAACCAATATATCCCCATCTATTGTATCAATTGAATCATATAATACTACGCCCGTTTGATTTCCAATAGAAAATTTTTCAATTGAGACGTTCGTATCGAGTCTTCCTGTTGATGTGACAGTTAGGAGAATATTTGAGAGAACTCTTTGTGATGTTCCAATAGTTGTCTTTCCTTCAATTATCCGTCCCGAACCCGAACCAAAGACAAGTTGTGGGTAATAATCTTTTTCAGGAGCGCTATCTTGTATTGAAATCGTTGCGAATCCTTTTTCCATTCTTCCAGTTGGTAAAAAAACAGAATGAGTAGTTTCTTTATTTTCTCCAAGAGTAATAGTTACGAACGGAGTATTTGGGATAGAAGAGATCAAAAAAGAGCTTGGATCACCATCATTACGGACT
This sequence comes from Candidatus Roizmanbacteria bacterium RIFCSPHIGHO2_02_FULL_40_13b, assembly GCA_001789445.1. Classification (GTDB taxonomy): domain Bacteria; phylum Patescibacteriota; class Microgenomatia; order UBA1406; family HO2-37-13b; genus 2-01-FULL-39-24. The sequence continues at coordinate 30,317 of MFZQ01000013.1, forward strand.
GTATATTCAATTTTCGTGCTCGTTCCAGGCTTAGAGTAGATAATACTCGTTGCCGGTTCTATGTATACATTCATATATTAATTGTCACAACTGGCAGTTAATTCCAATTTGCCGGAATAACTTCCTCCCAATCCGGCAGTTTTATTAACTTTTATTTCAAGAATTCCTTCTACTGGTCCATTTCCACTTCCGGAAAGTATTTTTCGAGGCAAAACTTTCGAAAAAGGTCTAAAAGTATTCTCATTGATGAAATCTGCCGGAGCATACGTACTTTCAACATGAACGCCCCAGCCGTAGGAGTTCGGATTTGTCCATTTTTGAGCTACAAGACTTGTGCACTGTTTTGATTCGTCACATTTTGTTTCTGGCAGAATAGTATTTCCCAAAACTAGTTTTAGGCTTGATTTTTCCATAACCTCCAGAAGGGCAGATCCATTGAGGCCACTCTTAACCCCAACGCTTATTTTTTGAACTTCTACACCAGAATTTGATCCAAACACAAGTGTATCTGGTTTCTGGAGATAGCTACAACTTGAACCTTTTTCATGCTCAACATATGCATTTCCAGTCAAAACTAAACTAGCCTGTGCTTTTCCAATACGTTTTTCTAGAAGTGAACTATTTTGTGAATTAAGCGCTGAATCAATCGAGATTGCAGGTGAAATAATTTGAAACTCGGAAGCCTGTACATGAACCATGTACCATGTACCATGTAACACCAGAAAGGCTATCATTATGAACTTAATAGTGTTTTGTGTTACATGTCTCGTGTTACATGATCTGACTTTCATGAATATCATTATATAGAAATCTGTGCTACAATATCTCTCATGGATGATAAGAAAAAAATACTTGCGAATAATTTTGCCGCAGATGTGGTGGGCGAGCTAAAAAAAGTCACGTGGCCAACACGCAAGGAAGCAGGGCGACTGACCCTAGCTGTATTTGCAATCTGCTTGATTGTTGGTGTCTATCTAGGTATAATAGACGTCGTACTAGCCAAAGTTTTAGGAATACTTACTACGGCTCAATAAATCTTACTATGTCAGACATTGATGAAAAAAAAGACGTTTCAGCGGGCAAATGGTATGTTGTTCATGCACAATCTGGTTTTGAAGCAAAAGCCAAGGAAGGACTTGAACAACGTATCAAAACACTCGGGTACACCGACCGGATTTTTGACATCGTTATTCCGATGCGAAATGTGATGACGATTAAAAAAGGTCAAAAAAAACAGGGGAAAGAAAAGGTTTTTCCCGGCTATTTGCTTATAAAAATGGTTTTGGATGACGACTCATGGCTTGTGGTACGTACAACTCAAGGAATAACCGGATTTGTTGGTTCCGGAAATAAGCCAACTCCAATTACCGAGAAAGAAGTTGAGGCGATTAAACGTTTCGTTGAGCAAGAACAGCCTAAATTTAAGGCAAAATTCTCGGTAAATGAAGCGGTAAAAATAACGGACGGCCCTTTTTCGGATTTTATTGGTACAATAGAGTCAATAGATGATACTAAAGGGCGCGTAAATGTACTTGTTTCAATTTTTGGTCGCGAGACACCTGTTGAGCTCGACTTTTTACAGGTGGCGAAGCTCTGAAAGAGCTGAGTCAAATAAAAACCATGGCAAAAAAAGTAAAAACAATCATAAAAATTAACCTTCCGGCTGGCGAAGCTACGCCTGCTCCTCCTGTTGGTCCAGTTTTGGGTCAGCATGGAGTTCCAATTATGGACTTCATCAAGGAATATAATGCAAAAACCGCCGATCAAAAAGGGCAAATAATTCCAGCAGTGATTACTGTTTTTGAGGACAAATCATTCACGTTCATAACCAAATTACCCCCCGTTGCCGAAATGATAAAGAAAAAAGTAGGAATAAAGCTTGGTTCAGGAAATGCGGGGCGTGAGAAAGTAGGGAAGTTGTCACGATCCCAAGCTGAAGAAATCGCAAAAGAAAAAATGGGGGATATGAATGCATTTGAAATTGACGCGGCAGTGCAAGTGATTTATGGAACTGCCAGGTCAATGGGAGTAGATACAGAATAACACGAAACACAAACCATGTAACACAAAACATTTATGTGTGTTACATGTTACATGATTCGTGTTACATGAAATTATTATGGGCAAAATACGAACAAAAATAGTGGGGGACGAGGAGGCTGAAAAAAAGCAGGCAGAGAAAGCCAAGGTTCGTCGTGAGGCAAAAAAAATCGCCCAACCACAAGAAGATTCTGATAAAGACTTTGAACCAGCTGAAAAAATTGAATCACTCCCGAAGTCGGATAAAAAGAAAAAAGAAGATAAAAATACTTCTGCAAGAGCACGAGGAAAAAAATACAGAAAAGCAAAAGCAGAATTTGATTCGACCAAAGCATACTCGCTTTTAGAGGCGATTACGCTTCTAAAAAAGAATTCATACGCTAAATTTGATGAATCATTCGAACTCCATTTGAATCTACTAACAACAAGTGTCTCTGGACAAGTTTCTTTACCACATGGATCTGGAAAAACTGTTCGAGTTGCAATAGTTGATGACAAACTTATCGAAGATATTACGGACGGGAAAATTGAATTTGATATTCTGGTGGCGCATCCATCATTCATGCCAAAACTTGCAAAAGTGGCAAAAATATTAGGACCTCGCGGACTCATGCCGAATCCAAAAACAGGTACGGTTTCTGAAAAACCAGAAGAGCTTGCAAAAAAATTCGCTGGGGGCTCCCTTCGATTCAAATCTGAAGCTAAGTTTCCAATATTGCACCAAGTTGTAGGTAAGAAATCATTTGAAGACAAACAGCTCGTGGAAAATGTTGCGGCATTTCTAAAAGCTGTTGACGGTAAAAATATCACGTCTGCATACTTAAAAACCTCCATGAGCCCATCGGTTCTGCTTCAAATCAATTAAGAACTCTTTTTCTTGCAATACCATCTCCCTTCTGCTAGGCTGAAAGTATGGAATCTGTGATAACCACCCCTTCTGTTCCCCTCCTTCACCAAGGAGGGGATTACAGGGGAGGTAGGAAGAATCTTGGTGTGATAATTTTATTACTATTTCTCCTTAGCGCAAAACCTACCTTTGCCTCATCAACTACTTCAAGAATAACCCTTCCTCTCACCACAAACTCCACGCTCGTGGTTTCCACCACAGAGAATACTGTCGACAAAAAAATCATCATCTCCGACCACCTTTCCTCTACACGTGTAATCCTCAACGAAGACGGCACAGAATCTTCATCGCTCTCATACTATCCATATGGAGAAGCACTTACCAACAATTTAACCCCGCTTCGCCCGAGGCTTCGCGAGGGCGCAGCAATTTATCAATTTAACAATCGGTACTACACCGGCCAACGAAAACTTCCCGGTGACACTCTCTACAACTACAACGCACGTTTCTACAATCCCATGCTCGGAATATTCACCCAACCAGATACGGTAGAAGGACCAAATAGGTTTGCCTATGTGGGTGGGAATCCAATTATGGCAACTGATCCGAGTGGACATTTCGCATGTCCATCTTGTAAAGACAGATTTCCCAATAATCCAACAAAAGCAGATTCCATACCTGACCTGCTCACCTATGTCAAAGTTATAGTAAAGTCTGCTGGAATATATGATATTTTTTCATTGGAAACTCGAGTATTTGATACAGTAACAGGAATTGGATATAATCCCGAACGTGACTATTGGGCAAAAACATCTACAAGTCTTAATAGGTATGTATCTAAAAATGATCTTGGGAATGCTGAAATGCTAGGTATGGCAATACCCATGAGTGCGGTTGGGGGTGCAGAAAGTGCCTTAGCAAAACTACCTACTCTTAGAGGGAGTATTCTTGCAGAAATTGAAGCTGGGGGTAAAAATGTAACGATGACGACAGTAAATCCAATTATTGATGAACTTATTGCTCAAGGGATGAGTCACGAAGATGCTATTGCAGTTGTTGGTCATAACATAAAACCGCCTTATGGTATGAGAAATCATCCCGATGTAGATATTGGTCAAATTATGATAGATCATATACAGGGTAAACGAGGTCCGCCGACGGTAGATGAATGGTTAATGCAACCATCTCTTGTTTGTCAAGGTTGTGCAAATCTTGTGGGACTTATGGGAGAGTCGAGAGGACTTACAATGGTATATGGAGAATTTGAACATCTCCCCACAAGCTCACATGCGATTGCTGGGGTTGTAAAAGATGGTGTGACGAGAGTAATGGATATCCTGCACAAATCGAATAGTATGGGCATTGATGAATATACCGAAGATTGGGTTAGAAGAATAGGAAGAATCACATCGGAAATTCGTTGGGACTAAAATAATAAACCTATGGAGTAGGAAACTTTGAGCACAGGATTTTCGGAATATTCTCTTCCACCTTTAAGGTGAATACGCACGGTTTTCGCAGAAAGTGACATAAACCGTGCCTATTCATCCCAGGTGTGTACAGGCACGACTTTTGTCACTTTTTGGTAAAATAAACCTGGATAATATAAAAATAACAAATACAATAACGACCCTAGAAGAAAAGTTTTACGGAGTTGGAAACTTGGAGCACAAAATTTTGACTTCTTTTTCAATCTCTTTAATTCTTTTATTCCTCTTTATTTCCGTCCGGAAATTTTTGAGCATGACTTTACGCTCTTCTTTATCTTTTTTGAACCTATACTCCTTAACTTCATCGATTACTTCAACAATCCATCCAGCAATCCTTTTCATCTCGCCCTCCTTCATTCCTCGACTTGTGACAGCTGGCGTACCAAGTCTGATACCTGATGGATAAAATGGGGGATTTTCATCGTGGGGAACAGAGTTGCGATTTGTGACAATTCCTGCCATCTCGAGTGCTTCAGCGACAATATTCCCATAAAGTCCAAGTGGTCGAAGATCGATGACCATCAAATGATTATCAGTTCCGCCGGTCGTGAGTGTGAGTCCTTTACTCATAAGTTCTTTGGAAAGAACGTGCGCGTTAGCCACAATTTGAGCGGCATACTTTTTGAAATTGGGAGAAAGTGCCTCATACAATGTTATTGCAATAGATGCTGTCTGATGATCATGCGGTCCGCCTTGCAGGCCTGGAAATACCCCTCGGTCAATCTTTTTGCCCATTTCAGGATCCTTTTTTAATCCAACATCGGTGACTAAAATCATTGCACCCCGTGGTCCACGAAGCGTCTTATGAGTTGTTGTCATAACAATATCTGCATAGGGGACTGGTGAAGGATGAACTCCGCCTGCGATGAGGCCGGCAATGTGGGAAATATCCGCGAGTAAATAGGCGCCCACACTATCTGCAATTATTCTCCACTTCTTCCAATCAAAAACTCGGGGATACGCAGTTGTTCCAACAACAATGATCTGTGGTTTTTCTTTTTTTGCAAGTTTTGCGACAGATTCCATATCAATGATGCCATTTATATCAACATCATATTGTACGGGCGTGAAATATTTACCAGAGAATGTGACATCTGGATGACCATGGGTGAGATGTCCGCCGGGGCGAAGCATGAGCCCCATGATCTTGTCACCCGGTTTAAGAAGGGCGAAGTAAATCGCACTATTTGCAGGTGATCCAGAATAGGGTTGTACATTTACATGTGGAACGCCAAAAAGCTTCTTTGCACGCTCAATTGCCAACGTCTCGATTTGATCTATGAATTTGTTTCCTTGATAGTATCGAGCCCCACTGTAGCCTTCAGAATACTTATTTGAGAGGACCGTTCCGAGGGCTTTCAAAACATCCTTTGACGCATAGTTTTCTGAAGGAATCATCATGAGCGTATCCCGCTGGCGTCGCTCTTCCTTTTTTATTAGATTTGTAATCTGTATATCCTTCATTGGGCATACTATAAATGAGACAGTTGAACTTTTCAAGTAGGATAACAGAATTCTGGATTCCCGCCTCCGCGGGAATGACAACAATGTCAATTGAAGTCCCACTTTTCGGGACTCAAAATAGGTATCTACGCGAAATATCTGTTAACCAATGAAAAAGGAAGTGCAGATACCTGTTTTGCGAAGTCAAATGGGGCCCCCAGCAGGGGTGAATTGCGAGCAAAATACGGTATCAAGCGACCTTTTTCAGTTCTTATCGAGCGAGATATCAATTGAAAATTGATTAATATAACGTTACTATCAGAGTATGGAAATACTTGTTGATGATCTTCTTTGGAATTATTTGTCAAAAGGGCAACGTGATCTCATCGAACAGGGTCGCTACATGATGAAAAACGTGGTTGAGGATAGCAAGTTCACGTTTTCAGACTATTCATTCGTTGTTTTCCCTTTTGCAAAGGCATATGAAGGATTTCTAAAGCAAATTCTCCTTGACCTGAAATTTATCGATGAGCGCGACTATGTCTCCGATCATTTCAGAATCGGCAAGGTCCTTTCTCCAAACCTTGTGCGTAAACTGGGGAATAAGTCTGTGTACAAAAAAATTTGTGATTCGGTCGGATGTGATTTGAGCGACGAAATTTGGGATACCTGGAAAATCGGTCGCAATCAGGTTTTTCATTACTTTCCGCATAATCTCAAGTCTTTATCTCTACAAGAAGCACAAGACATTATTGAAAATATTCTTATGACAATGGATACGGTCGTGAAAAAATTGAAGATTGCTAAAGTTAAAAGTAGACTCGTAGATTTGAGCGAGTTGAAAAATATACAAACAAGTAATCAGACGGTTTAAACTGCGAAGAATATCTAATAGAACAGTTAGAATAGTGTAAAATATGTTTTTGTCATTCCCGCGGAGGCGGGAATCCATATGGATCCCCGATCGGGGTCGGGGATGACAAAAAAATGAGCGTGCTCGATCGGGTATTCTCACAGTTTGTAAGTTATGATATAATTTTCTCATGAAATCAAGAATTTTTTCTGGAATCCAACCCTCGGGAGATCTGCATATAGGTAACTATTTAGGAGCGCTTGCGCAGTGGAGCAAGCTTCAAGAAAGTGGAGACTATGAAATCTTATTTTGTGTGGTTGATTTGCACGCAATAACGGTTCCGCAAGATCCAGTGATTTTAAAGAAAAAGATTCGTGAAGTAGCTGCACTGTACATTGCATGTGGAATTGATCCTTCCAAATCTAAAATCTTCATACAATCCGAAAATCCAGATCATGCCTATTTGACCTGGATCTTCGATTGTATTACGCCTATGGGATGGATGGAACGGATGACACAGTATAAAGATAAGTCGAAAAAAAACGGAGAACGCACGTCTGTAGGTCTTTTCAATTATCCACTGCTTATGGCAAGCGATATTCTCCTCTATGACCCCGATCTTGTGCCTGTTGGCGACGATCAAAAACAGCATCTGGAACTTGCGGCAGATGTTGCAGAAAAATTTAACAAAACTTTTGGAGAGGCATTTAAGATTCCTAAAATATTTAATCAAAAAGAAACCGCGAGAATCATGAGTCTTTCAAATCCCACAGCAAAGATGAGTAAATCTGATGAAGATCCTTCCGGAAGCATTCTTCTTTTAGATGACGCAGAAACAATCGAGAAAAAGGTCAAACGTGCGGTTACTGATTCAGGAAATGAAATACAGTATCACTCGGATAAACCAGCAATCTCTAATTTGCTTGCAATTTATAGCGGATTTTCGGGCACATCGATCGAGAACGCAGAGCGGAAGAACAAAAACTCTTCATACGGAGAATTTAAGGCTGATTTAGCTTCAGTTTTAGTCGAAAAATTGGGTGAAATTCAAAGAAGATTCAATGAACTTATTAAAGATGAAGCCCATCTCAATACAGTTTTAGATGAGGGTCGAGACTTTGCGCATAGTATTTCTTCAAAAAAAATTGAGCTGGTGAAGGATTTGGTTGGATTGCGTCGATGATTGTCTTTAAAACTACGTCTTACTATACCATGTAGAACGACCTTTTCCATGAGAAAAAAGCACTCCAACAATGGTTAACTTTGCCAAATCTCGCGATGCAGTGATTTGAGAAACGCTAAACTTTTTTTGAACTTGTTTATTTGTGATCCGTGACTTTGGATCCTCAAGCATTTGTATAATTTCTCTTTGCCGAGAATTAAGACTAAGTAGTCGTGTACTAAAGATAGGATTATTTGAACTATCATTCATTTTTTGCAATATTTGACTCGTCTGACTTATTAGTACATCTGTGAAATATTCAAGCCAAGTTGTTATATTGTTGTATTCCTGTGCTGTTTTAAGAACATAGTCGTGCTCATCAGTATTCTTAATCCACTCGGCTTCTATATTCAATAATTCTCGAAAGTCATAGCCATATTTGTAAAGAAATACATAGGCATGAAGGGTTGCTATGATTTTCTTAGACTCGAGCTCGAGGTCTTTATTCATCAGTATCTGGGAATAACATATTCCTGCTTGTATGACCGGGTGCTCATTTCCAATATTTAAATAGTCAAATAATTGATTGAATTGATCTTTAAATTGTCTTTTCATCAAATTTGAAGATGTATTTCTGTTGACTCCATTTATATACGTATTTAATTTTAAGAGAACCTCAAAAGTTACTTTTTCACTTGAAACATACCACTCATATCGAATAAAATCGAATGCTTTTTTAATTCCGATAATTTTCTTTTCTTTTGCGGACTGAACTTTTGAAGATATAATAATCTTATTGATTTCAGATAGGGAAGTAGTTAGCTCATCTTGAAACAAAGCATCTTTAATACGCATGGTACGTATAGACCATTGGTAATACAGTAATCTTTTTCTATCAATTGGGGCTACATGAAGTTCCTTACGCAACTCTTCGAGTTTTTCTAATTTATGGTTTAGATTGTCACTAAGTGAATATGCAATTATTGACATATTACTATGATCTTATCATAATCGTGTCATTGTGTCAACAAAGAAGTATTTATTAATTATAAGCAGTAGAAACAGTCTAAATTAAAAATAATGATAAGATTATGATAAGATAAAAAGGTCCTTGACAAAGCAAAAAGATTATGATCTACTTAATATAGATTGGTAGGGGATTAGGCGTTATATATTACTAGCATCAAAGGAGGTGAGGTAGAATGTTAAATGGAATTGGAGCGGGGGAATTGTTGTTAATTTCATTTGTATTATTGGTTCTTTTCGGAGGAAAAAAGCTTCCAGAGTTGGCACGCGGAATAGGAAGCTCAATAAGTGAACTTCGAAAAGCGGCTCATGAATGAGTATGAGAATCAAAGTTTTGAGTAAAAATTGTTTCAGAGTTATATCTATATCGACGTTAATTGTTGCCGCCCTGATTGGGCCAACATCGGTCAGGGCAGCAGCAAATTCGCAATCATGTCCAGTATCTTCTTCGTGTATTGTTGGTGAGTTTTTATACGATGACGCATATGTCCCAATTACGAATGCAACGTGTTCAATTACCTCCCACTACCCTGATGGATCCATGTACTTTAACGCCCAAGCACTAACAGGGACTTCTGATGGGTGGTATGGACACAACTTTACTACTTCATCTACTGAAGGAATGTATCGTTCGCAGATTTGCTGTACAGCGGGCACAGAATACCTCTGTATTGATAAATCATTTACCGTTGTGGCACAATCTACCCAAAGCAGTGCTCCTTCTACGAATGATATTGCTTCAGCTGTTTGGGGATACTCTGGAAGGACGCTTACGGGCTTTAATTCGCTTATTTCAGATATTTGGTCTAGTGCTGCAAGAACACTTACTGGTGCTGGTCTAACAAGCGGTAGCATAGCTACAATAGAAAAAACAACAAACGAAACAAGATTACTTTTGGAAAAACAAGTCAACAAGCCTACGGTTAAAAGCTTTATCGAAGAAGAGCCAAAATTACAGGCAAAACTTGATGCAACAAAAGAAAATGCAAAAAACATCTATTTTACTACGGCGCAAATTCAAAAAAATGTAAAGAAACTACAAAGTAAATGGGCAAATATATCTACTACTTCTCGACTTGAACAAATAAATACGCTTGCGGGGCTCATTGGAAATACAACAGATAATTCGGCAAAAAAAACGCTATTTGGAATGAATAAATGGTTTATATCACGATGGAATTTTTCATCGGGAAAATTGAGCACAACATATATAACTGATTTATATACACAAATAAAGAATACACAACAATCACTTATTTCCGGAAACAAAAACACAACAGTGTTTCCTGTACAAGCTATGATTTCTGCTAATCTATTACGTGATTCTATCGGAGACGTGGCTGACGATGAGATGGATGCAACGTTGTTTGGAGAAATATCAGAGATCAATCAATATCATGCTGATTTAGAGACATATTCACAAAAATTAGTAACAATCCAAAAAGACTGGAAGAAATTGGATACAACAAAAAAACAAAAACTTGTTGTTGAATATAACCGTGATATCCTTGCCCTCAATCGTATTCCACAAATTGGGGCGATACAGGGTATAACGACTTCAGTAACTACGGATAAACAGCTGAGAAACAGTTTCCTATCGTTATTGGGCTTAGTAAAAGCAAACAAGCGTCATCTTGCTCAAAATCCAGAAACAAGCTTTGCGAGCACGTGGCTTGAGTTGGGGAGTATCGTTTTTAAAACACTTGTTACCAATCCATCGACATTAATAACTCAAACGACAGAAGTTAAATATTATCTACCAAAAGAAGTTAAAAAACAGTCAATTATCAGTATGGATAAAGAATTAACATTGAAATTTGATGAACAAAAAGGCCAATATTACGTGATTGGTGAATTCGAACTTGAACCTGGTGAATCAAAAACGGTTTCTGTGAGTACGAGTGATATTTGGAGTATTGTAGACGATGAGCTCAAATCATTAAAAGCACAAGCAAGCGCACTGCTTAAACCACTCGAAAAAACTCCCTATTTTGCCCAAGGAGTTACATTACAAAGCGATATTGAGGTTGCACTTGATAAAATTAAACTTAACCAAGAACGTGCGGAGACACCAGAAGAGAAGTTATTTACCTATAGCGAATCCGAGATAGAACTCAAGTCTGTTAAAACAAAAATTGATACGTTAAAAGATCTAGCATCGCAAGTAAGTTCAAGTAGCACCCTACTTGGATTTGTTGGCGCAACACAGTCGTTAGCTGTGTGGGGACTTATCATAATAATGAGTGCAGGATTTGTATTTCTTACACTATACATGCGAAAACTCTCGAATGTGCCTGGGGAAACACAAAAAATACCAAAATCAAAAAAGAAGAAGGCAGTTATTGCCGAAGTAAAGGTACCACTATCAAATAAGCTTAGAGTGAATCTGCATGTTGTAGTTTTTGTATTGCTGTATGGTGCATCAGTATCATTGTTCTCTGTTTATGCAACGTCTAAACTAGTATCAAATCAGAATAATGGTCTAAATGCGCAGGTATTAGGAACTCAAACCCAAAGTTCACCGCTGTGCCCTTCAAGTAAATAAGAGTACGAACTGTGGAATTGCCAGATTATACCCGTGATGCAGGAGTATTGATGCTGTAACTCCAAGTATAACTCCTTTTCTACCCTTTCTGAATGAATATGCGATTATGAGCGATGACGTAACATGAAGTGGAATAGTCAAAAACAGTCGCAAAATAAAACTTGCTGTGTTTCCTACACGTACAATATTAAACAAATAGAGTATGCTTTCTGAAATGGAAAAAAGAATACCAATACAAAGTCCTGTGATAAATGGATTGTATGAAACTTCATTTTTCTTTGAAAAAAAAATTGTGACCGCTTTTGCAAATTCTTCTACAACTGCAGGGTAGGGAAGAATTTGTTCAAGTGGCCACAATATAAAGGGGAGTATTGCAGCAATAAGCGGCGTTACTATGAACATACATGTTTATTTATCTGAAATTGATTTTTTAAACTCTCGAATTGCTTCACCAAGACCACGTGCCAACTCTGGAAGCTTTTTCCCCCCGAAAAGCACGAGCAAAACGATAGCAATTATAACTATTTCAGTTGTACCGATTCCTCCTAACATATTATTTGCACCTCCTCTCGTATATTCATTCTGTATGTATTATCATACATGATTTCTTAATATAAATCTATTAAGTATAACGGTAAGCTCAAAAAGTAGGATGAGCGGTATAGTAAGGAAAACGAGGGAAAGTAGGTCTGTTGGCGGTAATAACGCCGCAAAAAGTAACGATATTGCATATGCAAAGATACGTTTATCAACTAATGCTTTGTACTTAATAATTTTTACTTTTAGGAGAATTGTTAAAAAAATTGGAAACTGGAACCCAATTCCCATAAGAAGTCCAGTAATAATAACTTGTGATAAGAATTGAGATACATCTAAGAAGTTTCCAATATGTAATTGCAATGATTTTTCATAAAATAAGATGATCATATACCTCATGATGACTATCCCAAATACCATCCCAAAAATAAAGAGGATAATACTTAGAGGGATTAACGAGACAATGAGTCGAAATTCTTTTTTTGTTAGGGCGGGGCGAATAAATAATAGTATTTGCAATACAATTAAAGGAAATACAAGAATTGAACCCAAAAGTAACGCAGTATTTATTGCTAAGTTTAGAAATTGAAATGGTGAAGTAAAAACAATATTTATGCCTTTAAAATCAAAAACGGTAAGAATGATTTTAATGATTGCTTCATAATAAATAAACCCGAGTGCTGATCCGATAAAAAATACAGCAAAAATTAAAACAACCCGTCTTCTGACTTCCATTAAGAAAGGCATGTATTGTTCGCGTGCATCTAGCAAAGAAGGAATGGTTCCTGATTGTTTCATAGAAGAATTCATATATTACTTATCCGTATCTTTTAAGCTTTTTTTGAATTCTTTTACAGATTGTCCAAGCGATTTAATAAATTCAGGTATGCGTTTACCACCGAAAAAGAGCAGTATTAATAGTGCAATAATCAAAACTTCTGTAGTTCCCATAGTAGTTACTTCCCCTCACCCCCTTTTTCTTCTTTCATTTCATTCTTTTCTACAACTTTTACCCCCTCTATATCTAAATCATCGTTCAGGGTACTTTCAAATTCCTTTTTAACTTTTTTGATCTCTCTTCCAGATTCACCGAGTCCTTTTGCCCATTCCATTAGCTTTTTTTGCCCAAATAGTACGAGAAGTATAAATGCAATGATAACAATCTCTGTCGTGCCAAGATTATTTAAAATATTCATACGTTGAGAGTATCAAAGACGAAATAAAAAAGCAAGTACTTATACAAGTCCCATACAGCTACCGCAAAACAAAATGTCGGTTTTTTATACCGTCATGCTGAATTTACTCGCCTCGGCGAAGCCAAGCGAAGTCGGGTTTCAGTCTGCCTGCCGGCAGGCAGGCGTTCAGAATGACACTGTTGTCATTCCCGCGCAGGCCGAAGGTCCTCGTAAGGGGACGGGAATCTATTCTTATGGATCCCCGTCTTCACGGGGATGACAGAAAAGTAACAGTTGTTAATCTGGCAACGACCCGTATCAATGTTGCCATTCGGTCACATATTTAGATCTAGCAACACGAAGTCTCATACAATTAGTAAATTGTAACGATTAATGCTAAGATGAGATTAATGCTATTAAATGAATGGATATTTTTAGATATGATTGTTAATACTTCTCTCTTGCTTTCGGCAACATCATTCTTTATCGTATCACTAATGTTTGGTGATGCCTTATTTGCCCGATTTAATCTTAAGACTTTCATGAAATTTCTAGGCTTTCTTTTGATTGGAGTAACCTTTATCTTAAATTTATTACATATAAGTTATCCTGTTTTAATCTTCTGGTTCATGTCAGCGGGTTTGGTCTTACTGTTTCTCGGTTTTATACTAGATCCATTATCTAAATTGAAGTTTTTCGCCCCATTACCGCTTGTTTTCTTCCCATTTCTTAACGATCATATCCTTTTTTTTGTTTTAAGTCTGATGATAACTGTCGGAGTTTTTCAGCTGGCATATACCACAAGTCATAGAGATTTAATACCGCTCGGGGTAAGTTTTACGCTCATTTCTGTAGGGGAGTATCTATTTCATCTTAAAGGTATTGAGCAATTAAAACAGTTGGCCGTAGCTGGATCATTTTTATACCTTTTTGCCTCATTGATACTGCTTGGTTGGGCATGGTCATATATAGCATTACGACTTATTTATTTATTGAAAAGAAAGAAATCTAGCTCATTGCAAGGATGATTTGAAGACTTAAGAAGCTAATCTGGCGACAACTCTTGAAACTACAACTTCTGGCAAGATATCTGTTTTAACATAGTAGTCTACTGCCCCCAAATCTTTGCATTTCTTAATATCTTCGTCTTGATGCAAAACAGACAGACAGATCACGGGTATCTCTTTTAAGAGTGAATCACTTTTAAGTGCTTTTAAGACCTCAAAACCATCTTTTTTTGGGAGTACTAAATCTAAAAGTATCAGATCTGGTTTTTCTTCTCTAATTTTAGAAAGTCCTTCCTGTCCATCGACTGCATACATAAATTCATGACCAGAATCTTTAAAAGCTACTTGGTACATCCGAAGAAGCGGTAGATCGTCTTCAATCAGTAATATTTTAGACATTTTTAGACAGAGGTAACGCTATGCTAAATGTTGAGCCTTTTCCCACTGTACTTTCTGCCGAGATTGTACCACCCATTACTGTTAAAAGCAACTTTGCAATATACAGTCCTAAGCCATGAGACTCACTTTGTGTTTGAAGCCAATTTTCTGAAGAATAAAACTTCTCAAATATATGAGGAAGGTCTTTTTGATTAATTCCAATACCGGTATCTTTGATGTGAACTATACCCATAGTATCTGTTTTGCCATAGGTAATAGCAATGGCTCCTTTTTTACTATACTTTATAGCGTTGTCTATCACATTTATTAAAACTTCTTTGGTTTGTTCTTTATCTGCAAAAACCATCAGTTTTTTGGGCGAAGGTAATTCTAATGCTAATTTCTTGCCCTGTAGCTTTTGTTTCGAGTCAAAAGCCACACTCCGCGACAACTCGTCCATGTCAAAGTTTGCACTTACCATTTTAACGTTCTCGCTTTCTATTCTTGATGTTGTAAGTAGTGATTTTACAAGGCTTGACATTCTTTCACTACTATAAAGCGTTTCTTGAAGATATTTTTGTGCTTCTGTATCTATTTTTCCCACCTTTCCTGATAGTAACATGGAAGTATATCCCTTCATTAAAGCCAGCGGGGTCAGAAGTTGATGAGATGCAACCAAAATAAAGTCATTTTCATTTTCTTGTAACTCAACATCATGTTTGAGCTGTTCCTCTTTAAGTTCCATTATTTGTGTTACTTTTTGTTGACGCCTAAGATCAATCTTATTTAATTTGATAGTAATCCAACACATTAAAACAAAAAAAATGGAAACTAAAAAGACGTTAAAGATTGCAAATCCAAATCTAGTATTAATTAATCCTGAATCTTGAGCCCAAAGTATTACTTTGCCTAATACTGACGGGATGATAAGAATACTTGGAAGCAATATTCTACTTATTTTACTCCCCGAGAAGTTAGAAGAAATAACTGTCATAAACCCTCTATCAGATCTGATAAGTAGCATTGCCAAGGATGTTATATAAAAAGCGATGGCAGTATTAAAAGCCATCGGTACTTGTGCCAGAACACCGTATAGATTTTGAACTGAATAGACATACCCAAGGATTGCCAAAAGCGAAATCAAATTAACTAAAAAACACAAAATATTTATTAATTTATAGTACTTATCTTTCGTCAGAAGAAATAAAGAAATGCCGATAAAGACAAAATTAAAAGCAGTGTTTGGAGCAATCCTATTTCCAAATAATTTTGATCCAAATAAAAGTTGATCTATGTGCGTATCAAAGCCAAATATAATTGCCCCGAGACTTGCGAACCCGACCACAAATACAATTATTCCAGCAAGCTGTGCAAGCCAGATAAATTTATGCATTTTTTTCTGTAGAATTATCTGAATAGATAGACCAATCAAGATAAAACAGAGAGCTGTGAGAGGATTCATAAAGATATACCCTGGTTGAAAGTTTCTGATGAAATCAATATCAAATTGCCAGCCAAATTCGGCCAGTATGCCGATTACTATTACAAACAAAGAAAATAGTGAGGCAATCTCTCTAAAAAAAGTAAGTATTCTTGAATCCTGAATTGTTTCAGTACTGTTATTGTCCATA
This sequence comes from Candidatus Roizmanbacteria bacterium RIFCSPHIGHO2_02_FULL_40_13b, assembly GCA_001789445.1. GTDB lineage: Bacteria > Patescibacteriota > Microgenomatia > UBA1406 > HO2-37-13b > 2-01-FULL-39-24. The sequence continues at coordinate 46,451 of MFZQ01000013.1, forward strand.
CATAGAGTTTGTAATTTTTATCTACTATTGCTCAAAACACCAATAACGAAACAGAGGTGTTATAAAAATAATGCAGTAATCCTGCAAGTACTATTCCTAAAAATAGTAGCCTTTTATCAAGTAATGCCGGTATCAAAATCGCAAGCGAAGTGGTAATATGTAACGGCATAGTTACCATAAATCTGAAAAGGTGTGTTTGACTCGTTGCGGGGGAAAACAAATAAAGGAAGTTTTCAGTTATCCCGAATAAAAAACCTATCAGTATTGTTGCATAGATCTTTTGACGGTTGTCGCCCGACTTTAAAATGAAGAAGATTAAAAGTGCCTTGGCTAATTCTTCCACAATATGTGGGTAGGGAAAAAATATCTCTATCGGCCAAAGAATAAATGGTGCAATTGCCGCAAATACAGCAGTGAAAATATACATACGTTTTTGATTCTCTTTCATAGCAGTTGCTTTTAATTATTACACAATAATCTTTTAAATATACAAACCAAAGATGGTATCACTTAAGCGAGGCAATGGTAGCTTTGAGTTTGGCATCTTTAAGCATCTTACCAGCGGTTCCAACAGTTGCGTGACCGGCGACAACCTCATCCCATACAGCATCAGCAATTTCCGAAGCAGATGCACCGCCAGCAGTTGTTTCGATAAAGGTATCAGTACCAAGATCACGTGTGTTTCCCAGTGTATTTTTGGTGAATGTATGCCCGTTCCTGACACCAGTTCTTAGAACCCCCGTGCCAATATCAATGCCGTATCCAGTGTGTTTATAGATGAGATTATTTTCAAAAATGTTATCTGCAATGCCTGTGCCAGATAACACTACTCCATTGACATTATCATAAATAAGACACTGTGAAACGAGGGTACGAGTGGTACTGTTTCCGAATGTAATCCCATCTCCAGTTCCAGATTTTCCATTGAGCTCAATTACTGATGAGGTAATAGTAGACCGAGTTGATGATGAAATACTAATTCCTGACCCTCGACTTCCAGTTATCCACGTATCTTTTATGAGAGCGTTATCCCCAGTTATTGAAATCGCATTTTGTGAACCCGTGCCAGCTGTTGAAATATATATTCCGCTTAGCTCCACATTATCAGCGGTAATGTTTATTGTGGGGCTTGTGTCAAGGGTTGGTATAAGTTGGAATATATAACCCGGGCCTCGTATTTTTAAATTATTTTTGGTAACAGTAAGCGTTTCAGTTACTGTCGTTGTCCCACTGGTGTTACTACTCATACAAAAAATAACATCATTGTTGCCGGCTATGACTAACGTTTGGGCTTGAGAAAATGTAGCCACGGCCTTGGTTGGTTTGGTTCCATCGTTTGCATCATCTCCATTTATTGGATTCCAATAAAGATATTGTCCGACACCACGTCTTGAACCAACAAGAGATTCAACTAGATAGAGTAAATTGGTGTCTGATTCAGGTGTTGCGATAGTTGGGGAAGAGGACTGAGCGATAGTAACGGAGGTAAAGGCTGACGATGCAATAGGATTACCGCTTTCTGCTACTAAATTACCACCAGTAACAATGCAAGCTACCGTATCTGGACCTGGACGTGCCTCAAATCGAAGCTTCCAATTATCTAAGAGTACAAGAGTAATCCCCACCGAAACACTACCGCCCAAGTTCTGTTTCCCAAATGCTTCGGCAATCTGTGAATTTGCTAACCCTGGTGTTAATTCATCTTCGGTGTCTCTGATCTCATTTATCAATGTTTGAAGATCGACAGATGTTTGAGGAGCAGGGACCTCGATTATGCTATTGTAAAAATCGAATACAAGTGCCATAGATTAATCATATCAAAGATTATATAGAGAATAGAATAAAGTTATTAATTTAGGTCTTTTTCTATATATTTAACTCTATCAAGCTGTCCTTCTAATGTCAGTTTCGCGGTAGTTTCTATCCATTGTAAAAAAGGGCCAGGGAATATTTTTTTCTCCTCACGAAATAAATTAACGACCTCCAAGACTGCTTTTTGATTACCAACAATAATTGGTCCACGTTCAGTTCCTACTGAAGTATCGACGATCTCAAATAGGTCGCTATTTAGGAGCTCTTTATAGAGTGGATCATTTTTAATCATGCTAATATACATTGGAGGATCGGTAATTTGAACGAGTGGAAAAAAGTCTTCGATTACAAAAAACCATTGCCCGTTTTTGTGTGTTCTACGAATGATTTCTCCGTAATAAGAAAGATCATCATAAAAAACGACAGGGGAGGGAGGGGGATTTTGAATAGGTTTAGGACCGTTCACATGCTTTATACTCATAAACCTTCCTCCTGGTCCTCGAACTGGTTTATTCTTTGTGTCTAAGGTATCAGTGCTCATATTCTCATCAGGTTACGATTGTATCAGTTGTTCGGATTGCAGAGGTAGAGAATCCGGTTGAGCCAAATGTACCCGTTGTTTCAAATGGTAAAATGGCAACTGATGCTTTTCGTCGCACCCGAAGAAGTATTGTTCGGTCTGAAACGTAGATAACCTGAACCGTGATAGAAGTAGAGCTTGCCTGCTCGTCGATAAATGGCACATACGCTTTATCATCTGACGCCGTATACGACCGGTCTAGAGTGGGGGAGACACCCGAAAATGTCGATCCACTCCATGAAGTATAGGTGTAACGGGTTTCTCGAGTTGCCGTCAAATCACTCGTGTCAACGAGTCTGATAGCTCCAGACGACGGAGTATCATTTGAAATAGCACCAGATACAACAACTGTTGAATTACCCGAGTTGTTACCTGCGGCTAATGAATACATTGCCTTATCGATAGTGGTACCTGAAGTTGTTCTGAAAACTGACACTCTATCGCCGGAAAGAAGGTTGGTGATAGTAACACTCTGTTTATTAGGTGGCGTTCTTGTCACACCGTTCGCATCAATCAGTTGGAAGTTCTGAACATCAGCCGCCGCCATATTTTCGATCCAGACACCTTGGGCACCGAAGAATTTTCCTCCAGCGAAAGTTCCAAGAGGAGAGGCTTTAACTGGTGAGTATGTATTATCAGGAGTGGTTTGATTATCTTCATGAGCCCGAATATATTGTTGTCCCTGCAGGGCGCTGTGGGTAATGGCGCCTCCTTGGGCTTTGGCGGTTGGATAGGTACTAAATGTCGAACCAACACGAGTGACATATTTAAAATATTCATACGCTTGAGTTAATACTCGGGTAGCACAACCGATAATAACCGAGTAGGGGAAAGATGAACCCTGTTCGAAATTCTTACTCATAGTATATGCTTCAGTTAAAGTAGAGGAGGACGTAGCTGTAGCACTTGAAGTACCGCCGGTAATGACATTGGTACCATTGAATGTCCCAACTACATTACCCAAAGTCATAGTCCCTGCCCCCGTTGTCGTCGTTTGATATAAAAAGATACCAGTGGCGCCAGAAACAGCTTGAGATACAGGCTCTAAGTTGGTAAATGCCCCACTTATCGCGCTGTAGGTAAGGGTGCCATTGACAAAAGCGATTGTAATATCGCTATATCCTGAAACAGTCGCAGTAGCGGTCAGGTTATTAAGGTCAGGAGACGTGGCCAACGGTACCGCATTTCGGCCACCTGCGGTAAGATCGATTCCAAAGTGATCGTATAAATCGGCACTACCTCCTGCTGGATAGTGGCGTAAAAATACGGTAATTTTAGCGAGGTCAATTTCAGTTCCGGCCTCTTTAACTTTAATGAGTACATCAATTTGTCTGGTACCGGCACCTGTTTCAGGCCACCATTCAGTAAGTCTTGCCCCATTTTGAATGATATATATTTGCTGTGTATCATCTTCTTCAATAGATCCAAGAGTGTAGACGTTAGGATAGAGATTTTCACCGGTAACCGAGGCTCCGTTGGCATCACCTGCACCAGTACCCGTTGATATCGTCATAACGGAGTTATTGGCTATAGTTGAAGCAGAACGAATCCACCATTTATTGAGCGTATTGTCATAGGCAAGCAGCTCTCCAGCTCCGCCTCCGTCGTCCAAAACCGTCTTGCCAATATCGCCTGCCACAGCGTTAACGTAGGTGCCATCAAGTAGTAATATCTGAATTGCCCCGCTATAACCGCTTGTTTGTATAGCACCACCCTTTAAATATTGAAATGAAGGTTCGTCCATAAACCAACCATTGATGAGTGTGTAGTCGGTAGGAGTTTGGGCTGACATTGGAATTGTATCATCCATCTGCGCAAGTTCATCAAACGTATCTTGCAGGTATGAGTAGAGCGCATTTACGGTATAAACATTACTATTTGCGGAATGATAAACGCGTTTATTTACGTAATCAATTGTAAAATCAGAGCTAATTGTTGCCATTTGTTATTTTTCTAAAAGTTACAGTGTTAATGATGAATATGACTTTGAATTAGTATAGAGTCTGTTAATAATGACTGTCAAGGACTTTCGTATTTTTGTTATATTTAATCGGAATTTGATATATTTAATCCGAATTTGATATATTCAATTTTTCTACCTTTTCTATATCGAGATTATATTGTGTATAAAAATCCGTATGTTTGTTATCTGTACAAAAACATTCACCCAATGGATTTCTTGCTCTCCAACAACCTATAGAATTGCATTTAGTCTGTGTTTCAGACATTTTTCCACAGCCACCAATACAAACGAAATGAGGTTTCATATATAATATATGTTACAGTACCATGATTTGATTCAATATTCAATAATAATGTTATACGGAAGTTTTAAAGCGTGTACGGTAAAAAATGTATCGAGTTCTCGAATAAAGGCAATCTTTTCCAATTCATCTTTATTGTTGGGTATAAATAGTTGATTAAAAATAACACGAGTAGCTATTTTCTTTAATTTGAGTAAAAATGGCAAAGATGAAATAGATGTTGGTTGTTCACCACCTAGATAGCAATCAACAACAACTAGATCAAAGATTCTTGTGTCATCAAGTTTGTTTACATAATCTACTGCATCCCCAATAATAATACCGACTCCTTTGATATTTGCTGGAAAATACTTTTTTGCAATTTTTATCATTTCGGGATCAATTTCTATTCCTGTTACAATTGTTTTTTCCCATATACTTTTTATCGTCTTCATTATTGATCCTGCTCCAAAGCCTAAAATGAGTATTTTAGTGTGTTTTTTATTTTTATACAGCTTATCAAATACTTCGTCCCACAAAAACTCAATATCTGATCCCGACTGTGCAAATTTACCTACGATAACTGAATAATTGTCGTTTTTTTCAACTACACGAATAACATCGTTATATTCAGAATGAAAAAGCTCTATATTTTTATGTTGCATGATTTTATGCACTCGCAATGGTATCTACGATGAGGGTGACCGTTGTTGTGAACCCCGTTGATGTAATTGTTCCAGTCGAATCGTTTACAAAATATTTTGTATCGCCTGATGATGATTTCCTAACTCTTAGATAGATATCTGTATTACTAATGTAATTAAATGTTGTACTTGATGTGCCATTTGTTGCAGTGCCGGTACCGGTTCCAACACCAGTTGCTGTAAATACTAGACCCACCGTATTCGAAGAGGCTCCAATTAACGTATAGTCTGTTGAACCGATTGTAAGAATCTTATATTTAATACCAATTACAAATGATCCAGCAGTCACGGTTTCGGTATCTTGGTTCATAAGTTCGCTATTATCACTTGTCTTATAAATGGCAGTCTGGGCAGATTGAATAGGTTTACCAAGGGTATCTACAACGGTTACTTTCAATGTGACTGCATTGTTGATTGTAGTTGAAGAACCATCTGATTCTCGGACACTGGGAGTAGAACCACCACTAGTGATGTTAAGAGTTAAAGATCCTCCAGTATTATTGTAAATTGCTGCTCCGGCTGAATAGAGATGGTGTGTTTCGGCACCTGCCGCTGTAAGATTAGCTCGTCCAGTAGCCCCACCAGAAATAGCATGGGCGGCGGTATCATACAGAGTAATAGTTGTACTTGATTCGCTTCGAACATAGTATAGGTTTCCGTCCGTTAATCCTACATTCTGCGTGCCTCCCTGATCTTGATAATAAGCTGGATCGCCATTGGTGTACCCATGAACAGCATCAAGTGTTATTACGTCAGTACTGGTATTGATTCCAGAAGAACTTGTAAGAAAAGTTCGTTCAACTGGACCAAATGCCGTAAATGTATTACCCGCAAACGAGTAGGTGCCGGCAGTGGTAACGCGAATAGCGTGGCCAGTTGTAGAGGATCCAGTAAAAGTATTATTTTCAAATATTACAGGTGAGGAGACAGAACTCCATCTGTTTCCAGCCGTCACTCCGGTGACATTAATCGAGGACCCACTTATAACGGTTGAACCATTTGTCGTTAGTGTGTCATTCCCTGCTGGTACTCTTGAAATGGTTGCACTTGTAATTGTGCAACTTGAAAAATTCAACGTCGGACAAGATGAAAATGCCATTGAATTGAACGTCATCACATTGCGAAGAGTAACGTTTGCGCCCACGATAACAAGACCGGTAAAATCCCATGTTGCAGCACTCGTTGCCGCCGAGTTAATCTCCCAATAATAAGTTGTTGGAGAGGTGACAACCGAATTAGTGTGTTTGACTACATCGCCACTTTTTCCTGCATAACTAATTCCAATGGTGTTATCGGCTGCGTGATATTGTAATTCTTTCTTAGATGTATCTGCGCGGCGCGGAAATTGGAGTGAACCGGCATCAATTTGAAAATTTACTGCATCACCTCCACCTATTTGAATAGGGACAAAGGACAATATTCCTGTAGAACCTACCTTTTGAATTACTGGGAGGCGAAAACTTTGGCCAATTTCTGACATTCCGTCCGTGTCAACCGGGTTGTTGGTATCTCCGCCGGCGACTATTTGTGTTTGAACCTGATGCAGTTCGGACATATAGACCGTTGAGGAGAAGGATGGGGCATTGCGCAAAAATTGGATATAGGTGACGCTAGTAGTTGTGGCGCTCCCACTTGAGCCAGTGTCATAGTCGGACCCGGCGTATCCGGCCTGAATGGCAAACACACATCTTTGCACCGGGTTTGGCACAGAGTTTTTTGCAGCGACTTGATAAGCGTTCCAGTTATTGGCACCACTGGCGACGCGCACCACAACACCACCTTGATCAATTGTTCCAATACCAAATGCACCCATTTTCGGAGTACCTGCTATGAAACTCCCGCAAATTAGGCCGGTAGAAAGATCACGTCCACTTGTTAGTACTAGTTCTGGTCCGGTTAAAGCAGTCCTGGCTGTGGCTGCCGCAGATGAGTTTACAGCGTTTGAATAGGGGTTGATGCCAAAATCTGCACCATTGGCGGCTGTTGCCTGAGTTAGTGTCTTTCCATTGATAGTCGCGGTGACGACATAGGAACCAGAAGCAGAGTAACTGATGTTATTTATGGTGGAAACATGATGACCACAGGTAAGTCGTGTTCCCGGAGAAGTAGAATCATCTACATACGCAGGAATTTGTCCGCCCGAAGTGTTACGTAGCGCAAAAGTTATTCGGACATAAACAGCAGAAACGCTAGATGACCAGTTTGCTACCGGTGTTGCTCCGGTTGCCCGTTGGATATACCAAGCTGCTGCCTGATGAGACGAGGTGGTGGCGGTAGTGCCCGTTGAGTCGGCGTTGTAAATTGACATCACTCCCGGATCAGACAGCACTTGTGGTGTTGTGCTGTCTTGAGCGATATGAAAGACCACCAAGGCATCCGTTGTCCCTGTTGTCACCGAAGAATTAACCGGCGTTGTCGTGGCAGTTCCCACTCCGGCATGTAGCGGCGTCACGCCGTCAAAAGGGGTCGTAGTATCCACGTCACGGTAGCAATAAATACCACAAGTATAAGCATCCGCAGTTGTGAGTGTCAATGTTTCTGTGCTACCTGTTGCCAATACGTAGTATAAATAACTTATTGTGCCTTGTGTTACTGGGTTGGTAGGTGCACTGGGGAGAGCCGCCCATGATGATCCAGCTATGGTGATGGTGCCGGAGTCCACTGTAATATGCGCAATCAGGATGTCATTTGCTTGGTGTGCAGGCATGTTTTGAGCAATGCTTGTAATCGCGCCGCTAACACCACTCTGTGCATGCTCTACGAAATATGCCATACGAAAATAGTATCATAAATTCTAGGGTAAATGAGGTTAGCCATATTCCTCTTTCAAACTTGGATCAAGCGCATAAGCCGTATCAATATTTTCAGTCGACTTCTTAGTATCACCCAGTTCACGGTATATGACGCCTAATGTGTAATAGAGGTGGGGGAGAGTGGGATTAAGTCGTATCGCTTTTATAAGTGTTTCTTTAGCAAGAACATTTTTATTTTGTTGTTTATAGACAAGTGCAAGGTTTCCCATGATATGAGCGTCAACAGGAGCTAGTAACAGTGCTTTTTTAAAATAATTTTCTGCATCAGAATAGCGAAAAACTTGCGCTGAAAGTGAGGCAATTTCTTGCATCAAGGATATGTCTTTTGGATGAAGCTGTACGGCTTCTTTATAAGCGGTAATAGCCTGTGTACATTTTCCCAATCTTGTTAAACAGTGAGCGAGTCGAATATACGACTCCAAATGGCGTGGTCTAATTCTAATTGTGTGTCTGAAATATTTTACTGCATTGGTGATATCGTTGGTTAGTTGATATAAAACTGCGACATTGAAGGCTGGTAAGGCATATTTTTTATCTTTCAAAACAGCTTTTTTATACGCATCGATTGCTCCATATTTATTTCCTAATGCATACAGAGTCGTACCAAGACTGTTTAAGGCAATTGCATTATTAGGATTAAGAATAAGGGAATGTTTAAAGCAATAATATGCTTCAAGTGTTTTACCTTGAGATTGTAATCTCATCCCGTACGCTATTAGTTTCTCTGCCCCTGAAGTTTCGTGAGGTGTATATATCACTATAGTAAGTATATATCATTGCCTAAACTGTAGTGAAGAAATTATGTTAATTAGCTCAAATAAGGCGATTTGTGTTGACAAACTGACGGAAATACAGTATTATACGGTTATATGAAGATTAAAAGACTTCTAGAAGATGAAATCTTGGCTCAATTAGAGAGCAGTACTAAGGGCATAGTTATTTATGGTCCACGCCAAGCAGGAAAAACTACTTTGGTTAACGACATATTAACAAAAAGGAAATGGAAAACTCTTATTCTAAACGGAGATAGGCGCGGGAATTGGTGGGAGACTATCACAAGTCGCGAGTTATCAAAAATAAAACTGCTCTTAAGTGGTTACCAAACTTTGTTTATTGATGAAGCCCAGAGGATACCTGAAATAGGCTTGAGTCTAAAAATTATCTTAGATGAGTTCCCAGATTTGAAAGTGATTGTTACTGGTTCTTCCTCGCTTGATTTGGCTAGTAAAATTAGTGAACCATTAACGGGTAGAATTATTACGCATAAGCTGTATCCTATTTCTTTTGTTGAACTAAATACAATCTTCACTCCTTTTGAATTACTAGAAAATCTTGAGGAACGGATGATTTTTGGATCTTACCCGGAAATATTTTCTTTACATGGAATTTTAGCAAAAACTGAATATCTGATGAATCTCACAGATACCTATCTTTATAAAGATTTATTGGAATTTGGGGGAATAAGAAATTCAAACAAAATCAGAGATTTATTGAAACTATTGGCTTTTCAGATTGGTTCACAGGTATCTTTGTCAGAATTAGGAAACAGTTTGGACTTGAGCAGGACCACTGTGGATAGATATATCGATCTTTTGGAAAAATCATTTATCGTATTCAGATTAAGTGGATTTAGTCGCAATTTACGTAAAGAAGTTTCTAAAATGGACAAAATATATTTCTATGATATCGGGGTAAGAAATACTATAATAGGTAATCTAAATTTTCTAAACAACCGCGATGACCAAGGTAAATTATGGGAGAATTTTTTAATGATAGAACGAATCAAACGACAACAATATGCTCATACATTATACGGATGTTATTACTGGCGCCTGTCAAGCGGGGCAGAAATTGATTTAGTCGAAGAAGAAGGTGGGCAATTATCGGGTTTTGAGTTTAAATATACAAAGAAAACGATCAGATCTCCTAAGTCTTGGTTGGAAACGTACTCTAACTCTACATTTCATACCATCAACAAAGATAATTTCTTGGATTTTGTGACGATTTAAGCCTCTTCGTCTGAGTCAGTTTCATATGGATCGGCAATCAGATTTTTATGAGCAGTCTTAATTATCGCCAAAATCATATATATTATGGCAGGAATAACAAGGATGACACCAGAAAAGGCGAGTGAAAGATTCCATTGAAGTGAGATATTATTTGTATGCGTAGCGATTTGCTGAATTGCAAAAAGCTCCATGAGTGCGGCAAGTATAAAAACAACAACCGATTGCAAGCTGTATTTGTTTTCTCCCAAAGAAGTTATTGTTATAACAATACTTATAAATATTGCAACAGTTTTAACTCCAACAGAAACGGCAGTAAATGGATACGTTGAAAGCATGACTGGTGTGAGAAATTCAAACGGTGATCCAATTGTAAGTGAAAGTGGTCCGGATAAAATATCTAGTACATATCCAAAAATAACTAATCCTACTGCGCCGGTAAGAAAATATTCAGTTTTCATTTCCAGGTACTGTATTATTCATAACGGTTGCATTATGTATATTATGCGACAATACATATTGGGATGTTTTGTCAGGTTTAAGATCAAATTTTTTATCTACAGTGAGGGAATTATGCGTATTTTCAATCACATTCCTCACTTGACCTTCCCCAGTTCCACGAGATATCCATACGGGAAAGCCTTTGTATATTCCTGGTTTCCACTTCTTGGTTTTATCGATAATTGTGGTTACTGTTGCATGAGAAACAACTCCTAAATCATCGTGAGCCGGCTGTTTACTTTTTTTTACAATATGTATGAGGTTTGGATTGTTTTGAATAAAATCATCAACCGGGTACCACTCAAAATATGTTGCGGGTGCAGTTCTATTTGATGCGAACTCAACTCGAACATATCCAGGGTAGGTCATATCATGCGTTATGTTCAAACATTCTCGAAGAGAACCATTTATATCTGTAACGGTAAGCTGATGTTTAATTGGCATACGAGTATGAAACTACTATAGCATAAAATATTTAAAATATTGAATTAAAATAATCATAGGTGAGAACTGCTCTGTCGGTCCAATTGGTTGAAAAACTACTTGTTCCTTTGACATATCGATATGCACCCGTAGCGTCTTCCTTAATTATATACCACGCTCCGTCTTTATTTACATATCCATAATAAGAAGGAATTGCATCATCAATTTGTGAGATATTATACCCATCAGTTGGTTTTTTTTCGGACGGATCAATCAAGGTTCCTGTCGAATCTTTAATACCGACTGTTCCTGGCCCCGGATTACTTCCAAAAAAAGCGGCTTCGGCTTTACCGGTAAAAATCGACAATAAAAAAACAGATACACCGGCAGAGCCAATGAGTCGTAAAAACATACGCCGATTATCATCTACTTTTTTTTCCTCATGTTGATCAATACGCGTTAATGTAATTGGCTTTTTTTCAGTCTCGATATCTGCTTTCTGTATTTTTTTGGTAACAACTTTTTCTGTGGGTAATTTGGAAGGAGCATATTTAGTTGCAGTGATGATACTTCTCCAAAAGTACACCATGAGTGGAAAAAAAATAATGCTACTGATAAGTTGGGGATAAGATGTCGTATCTACAAATCCAATTACTGTTATTACAGTAATGACGACAACATTGTATAAAATAATTATTTTTTTCATTTTTCTTTTAGAATAAATTCTTTATTAATCCAGGCTGAAGTAGAAGCATCTAGTTGAATTTCGACCCAATTAATACTAGTTGAAATAACTGTATATTTTTTTCCACCCATAGCTTTTCCGATTACTTTTGACAACGTTGATGGGTTTTTTCGTAAATTCACCCATGAGTCTCCTGCTTTTTCCGTGTCAATTTCAACATAGTTGGGTATTGGAGTTGGAATTATTTTGGTTGGAAGCATTTTTTGCCAGGTACTAATAGGTTTTTTTTGATGGGCACTCGACTGTATTTTATAAAAGGAAAAAGAACTCAAAATAATAAGGGAACAAATTATCACGACGAATGTATTTCTAGTGGAGACATTTGTTGGAATTGGTGTTTTATTAAAGATAGCGCGCAATAAATAATAGGTGAAATAACCAGTTATAGGTAATAAAATAATAAAAAATAAGGGATTACCAGTCTGCAATAAAAGAAAAGCACCGGTAACAGACAAAAATACACTTATTAGTGTGCAGTACCCAAAAAAAAGCTTTTCAACCATACATATAGTTTATTGGCCAGTATTTAATAATTTCTTTATTTCAGGATTGATGGTTGCTTCAGGAGTACTTGGTGTGTAAGAAGTCTCCAATTCTATTTTATTCAAATTACTTTCTATAATATCGAGTTTTGTTACGATTTTTTCAATTAATGCAGTATTGCCTTTAAGCGATGCTACATCAGACTGAATTTTAGATAACTCAAAAGAAAGATCTGCCGGTGAGTTTTTCTTTGGCTGTATAGAAAGGATTGAGATATAGAAAATAATACTCGCGGTACTTATCAACAATGCTATTGATAAGATTCCTGCAAATGTTGATTTGTTAGAAACATGCTCTGGTGAATTTATTTCAGAATGAGGAATCTTTCCTAATACAAGAATCCAAAAGTATATACTGATAGGGAGTATAAAGAGCGCTAATAGAAACCCAATTGGTTTTGATGTAAAAATGCATGACCAAATAATAAGTCCAGTTGAAATAATCAAACTATAGTATGCAAGAATGGTGTGGTATTTTCTCATAGGTGTTACTACAGTTACATTATGAATGTTTCATCAAAAAAAAGCAATCGGATGTACGTACTGTATAATAGGAATTATGAATCGTAAATATACTCCTAAAGATATAGAACCTAAAATCGCACAATCCTGGGACGATGAAAATATCTATAAGTCAATTCCCCCTATCTCCCAAACCCCTCCTCCCCCAAACCCTAAAAAGGCATATATCTTAGTCATGTTTCCATATCCTTCAGGCGAGGGTCTGCATACGGGGCATGCGCGAGTTTATACGGGAACAGATGTCCTTGCTCGTTTTTTTCGTATGAAAGGAAAATCAGTACTTCACCCAATGGGATTTGACGCTTTTGGTCTTCCTGCCGAAAATGCCGCAATTAAGCTCCAAAAAAATCCAATAGATATGGTTCCTGAAAATATTGCAAATTTTAAGCGACAAATGAAGCTCCTGGGCTTATCGTATGATTGGAGTAGGGAATTTTCCACAACAGATCCGGAATATTACAAATGGACACAGTGGCTTTTCATTCAATTTTTCAAAATGGGGCTTCTTCATAAGAAAGAAACACCAATATTCTATTGCCCAAACTGTAAAACAGGACTTGCGCAGGAAGAAGTCTTGGAAGATGGGACGCATGAACGATGTGGGACAGCTGTTGAAGAGCGCAACTTGCCGCAGTGGATTTTTCGAATCACTAAGTATGCTGACAGACTTCTCGATGATCTTGAAGGTCTTGATTGGCCAGCCGGGATATTACAAATGCAGAAAAATTGGATAGGGAAGAAAGTGGGGAAATCTGGGGAGTCAACATATCATTTGCGAGATTGGATTTTTTCACGACAACGATATTGGGGGGAACCGATACCGATGATTTTTTGTGATAAATGCGCTGAAAAAAAAATCAACTACTGGGAAGGGGATAGGAGTAGAGGAGTAGATCATAACAATAATGAAGTGGAACAAATGATATCAGGATTTGTGGATGAAGTGAAGGATGATTTATATGGATGGTTTCCGGTTGAAGAGAAGGATTTGCCCTTAAAACTTCCCTATGTGAAAAGTTATATGCCAACGGAAAGTGGGCAGTCGCCCTTGTCGCAAATTGAAGAGTTCGTACATACAACGTGTCCACATTGTGGTTCAGATGCTCGAAGAGAAACAGATACAATGCCCAACTGGGCAGGAAGTAATTGGTATTTCTTGTATTTTGGCCGTCAGCATGACAAAACTCGCCCACCGTCTTTACAAAATTGGAAAACAGAGATCGGGGATCCATCTGCCCAGTGGCTTCCAGTGGATTGGTATCTGGGTGGGGCAGAGCACGCGGTGCTTCATCTTCTGTACGCACGATTTTGGGTCAAAGCGATGAAAGATATAGGACTTGTTTCTTTCAGTGAGCCCTTTGCCAAGCTTCGAAGTGTGGGAATGGTCCTTGCGTCCGATAATCGAAAAATGAGCAAGTCGCTTGGAAATGTAGTAAATCCGGATGATGTGGTTTCCGAATATGGAGCCGATACATTACGGGTGTATGAGATGTTTATGGCGCCATTTGGCCAAGAAGTTGCCTGGTCAGAAAGTGCAATCCAGGGTGCCTACCGATTTTTGCAAAGAATTTGGCAGATATTCATAAGCTCTGATAGTATAACAGAAAATCAGGATGAGGAAAACTTTGAACTAGTTGCCGAGCTTCAAAGTACCATTTCAAGGATCGAGTCAGATATCACGAACGTGAAATTTAATACATCTATTTCAACAATGATGGAATTCATCAATTTGTGGGAAAAAAAGAAGTTATCCCGTCAGAGTAGTGCAAAGTTCCTACAAATACTTGCCCCATTTGCTCCATTTATGACCGATTATTTATGGAGAGAAATCTTAAAAAATAAAGAATCAATTCATATTTCTACATGGCCGAGTGTTGATAAATCGGTAATTTCTATCAAAAAAGTTACCATAACGATTCAAGTTAATGGCAAAATGAGGGGGGTAATTTCGTTCGAAAATGGGGACGTGGAGGAAAAAGAGGCCATTGAAGAAGCCCTAAAGCTAGAAAATGTGAAAAAATATGTCGTCGATGATACTTATAAAGTAATCTACGTCAAAGAGAGAGTATTGAACTTTGTAGTTTAATACTATTTCGCTTGATACCCATTTCTCGCACAAGTGGGGACCCCCGCTTTAAACTGGCACCCCAGTTGTTCTCGAAACGGGTATCTACGCGAAATATCTGTCATCCTGAACTTGTTTCAGGATCTCAGCCCTGGTATAATCATCTTCGATGAAAACGAAAAAGACCACACATAAGAACAATCTCACGTCAATCGTCGTAGATACTGCCGCATTTCCTTCTTCAACCGCACTGCTCCTCGTCGGTGCAGGTTCTCGGTACGAAAATAAAAAAAACAATGGTATTGCACACTTTTTTGAGCATATGGCGTTCAAAGGTTCCAAAAAATATCCGACCGCATTTATTCTCGCATCTCTCGTTGATGGCTTGGGTGGATCTTTTAATGCATTTACATCTCAAGACCACACAGGATACTATATAAAAGCCCCCACGAAGCACTTCGAAAAAGTAGTTGACGTGATTTCTGACATGATCACCCAGCCACTTTTGAAGCCGGAAGAGATCGAACGTGAAAAAGGCGTGATTATCGAAGAGATCAATATGTATGAAGACATGCCCCAGCGCAAAGTTTTTGAACTCTATGAAAATCTCGTTTTTGCTGGTTCTCCACTTGGATTTGATATTGCGGGGACGAAAGAGACAGTTTCTGCGTTCAATAAGAAAACATTCACCGATTACATTGCCTCTCTGTATTTCCCCTCAAATGCAGTCTTTGTGGCGGCAGGGGGACTTTCAGGAACGTCAGCAGAGAGTATTATTTCAGAAAAATTTAAGGGGTGGAAAGACGGGGAGGCCGGAACATTCTTACCTATAAAGGAGTCCCAAACAAAGCCGCAACTCATGGCTCGACACAAAAAAACAGAGCAGGCTCATTTATGCATAGGTTTCCGCGCATTTTCATTCAAAGATCCTCGTCGATACGCACTTCAAGTCCTTTCCGCAATCTTGGGAAAGGGGATGTCAAGCAGGCTTTTCATGGAGGTTCGGGAGCGGCGGGGGCTGGCATACCACATTAGCTCATACACCGACTTTTACGCCGATACAGGGACGATTTTGACCCATGCAGGAATTAAGGCGGACAAGAAACAAGTCGAAGAATCGATCAAAATAATTTTGGAAGAGCATGGGAAAATTATAGATGGAAAAATAAAAGGAGAAGAACTTGTGAAAGTAAAAGAAATGATTAAAGGGGGATTTATACTTTCTTTAGAAGACACGCTTGATGTTGCCTCATATTATGGAAGAAATTTGCTACTTCAAGGAGAATTCAAGACTCCGGAAGATACGATTAAAAGTATCGAAAAAGTCACGATCGAAGATGTTGTCGCAGTGGCAAAAGATGTTTTTGTAAAGGAAGGTCTAAATATGACTCTCATTAGTCCATTCACCGATGGTGAAACACTTGCGAAACAACTCGTGATCTAAAAACTCATCCTTTTCTTGCAATACCATCTTTCTTCTGCTAGGCTGAAAGTATGAAAGCAGACGATGTCATCCTGGAAGAGCGTAGCGACGATAGGATCCCATTGTCATTCCCGCGAAGGCGGGAATCTATTCAAATGGATCCCCGATCGGGGTCGGGGATGACAAATCTTCGGTCCAGAATGACAAATTCCGTCATCCCGAACATTAATTCTGTCATCCTGAACGGAGTGAAGGATCTCGGTGTGATAGTATCTTTATTTTTCCTTTTTGTCTCTCCAGTGAGTGCCTCCACAACTACTTCAAGAATCACCATCCCACTCTCCACAAACTCCACGCTCGTGATTTCTAACACAGACTCCACAGTAGATAAGAAGATCATCATCTCCGATCATCTCTCCTCAACTCGAGTAATTCTTAACGAAGATGGAACAGAATCATCGTCACTCTCATACTATCCATATGGAGAACAATTTAACAATTTAACCCCGCTTCGCCCGAGGCTTCGCGAGGGCGCAGCAATTTATCAATTTAACAATAGACTCTACACCGGCCAACGTAAAGTTCCCGGTGACAATCTCTACAACTACAACGCCCGCTTCTATAATCCTACCCTCGGAGTTTTCACCCAACCAGATACAGTGGAGGGACCAAACAGGTTTGCGTATGTGGGAGGAAATCCGATCATGGCAAATGATCCTAGTGGACATTGTATACCCTGTATTATTGGAATTGGTGCATTAGTTGGAGCGATGGTATCTTCGCCTATGTCATCAACTGAAGCTGATACTCCGGGAGAAATTGCACGAGTTCAAGAGTGGGAAGCAAGTGGCGGACCAGAATTTAATTATCTTATGGGAAGAATGATCCCGGGTGTTGGACAGGGAATGGGTCTTGCAGAACTGGCTAGAGGAGAAGATATTTTGGGTAGAGATGTTAGTCGTGGACGTAAAATAATGAATGTTGCGGATATCGCACTTATGGGCGCAACATCAGCAAACAGTTTATTGGGTGCACGAAATACAGCAATACAAAGCGCGCGAGTTGCCCAGTATGAAGGCGGAGCAGAACTATTGGCGGCTAGAAGTGTGGAGGAAGCACAAGAAGTGTTGAGTGGACAAAGTCCTCTTTCCTATAGTAAAATACCCTTTAGAGAATCTCTAAGGACAGGAAGTTTAGGAACGTACAATAGCTATAATCAAGAAATTTCTTTAGCAAGCACTGATGTGTTAAACAGCTTAAAACATGAAGGAGTACATGCACTTCAAGATATAAATGGTCATCCTGGATCTGAATTCGCTACAATATGGGGACCAAAAACGATTGTAGGTGAAGCAAAAGATGTACTATTAGGAAGGACTGATTCGTCTTGGCTAAAATCAATGGCACGAGAGGATTATAAAAGTCTTTGGAATGACTATGATTCAGAATTAATGGCATACGCTTCAGCAAATAAAGGTTCGATTAGTGCACAGATTGGTGGAGCTATGGGTTCAACATCATCGCGTTTGCTATTTAACCAAGGAAACGCAGTAAAAGCGTCAGGGATGGGAGTATCTATAGGAATTACAGCTGTTCAGCCATTAGGATATTTTGCACAATTACAAGCACAAGTAATGGCTTCCATTAATGGTGGTTACGAAAGAATAAAATTTAAATAATCTCCTCCACCTCCGGTATTTTTTGGCCTGCATTTGTGTATCGACATGTCCTAAATAGGCACGGATTCCACAAAAACTGCAAAAGGTGTGCGTATTCACCTTTAAGGTGGATAGGCACACCTTTTGCAGTTTTTGCAATTATTCGCTTTTTATTATATTCTTGATGAAATGTTAGTACTACTTCTTGCTATTTTAGGTCTCTGTATTGGATCTTTTTTAAATGTTTGTATTGATAGATTGGGGAATGAGGAGGAGAGGAGAAGATGGGGGGATGGGGAGAGCGAGAGGTGGGGAGGAAAAGAGGAGGGGATAGGGAGACTGGGAGGACGGTCGCATTGTGATTATTGCCATAAACAACTCCACTGGAACGATTTGATTCCGGTAGTTTCGTATATTCTTTTAGGAGGAAGATGTAGGTATTGCCATAAAAAGCTTTCACTCCAATATCCTTTCATTGAAATCCTCACGTCTGTATCATTTGTACTTGTATATCTCTTTTCCCCCCATCTTCTCCTCTTATCCTCCCCACCTCTCGCTCTCCCCATCCCCCCATCTTCTCCTCTCCTCCTCATAAGCATCTTAGGAATAATCTCCTCCTCCATCGTCATCTTCTTTTCCGACCTCAAATACCACATCATTCCCGATGAAGCAACAGTCGTACTTATCCTTTCATCTTTGTTATTCCATCTCTCCACCTCTCAATCTCTCGATCTCCATCTCTCCACCTCTCCACTACTCCACATTCTCCTTTCCAGTATCACCGCAGCAATCTCCCTCTCTCTCACCCTCTATTTCATCTTTTATGTCACAAAAGGACGGGGAATGGGATTTGGGGATGTTAAACTTGCCGTTGCCATCGGCTTGCTTTTGGGCCTAAAAAGTGGTTTTTTTGCGCTATATTTGGCATTTGTGGCTGGAGGAGTGGTGAGCTTACTCCTCATCCTTATGAAAAGGAAGAAATTGCGAAGCAAATTAGCATTCGGACCGTTCCTTATCTTCGGAACCCTCGTCATGTTCTTCGCAAACAAGCCAATTATTGCGTTTTTTGATAGGTTGTTTGGGATGTAGTTGTCATCCCCGAGTAGTCGGGGATCCATACATGTAGATTCCCGCTTTCGCGGGAATGACATGTGGCGAAGTGGGTGGTCCGAAGCGGAGGCCTCCCAGCGATTCGCAAAACGGGTATCTTCGCTAAAAATATGTGATTGAGCGATGATACGCTTATTTCGAGCATCACTGGGATTACATGTACACTGAGGGCCCCTTTGATGGGAGAAATAACGGATCGAGCTCAATCTCTTGTATTTACAACACAAAATCAGTACAATATCACTATGAAAGAACAAACGCTTGTTATTCTCAAACCTGATGCGGTTGCGCGTGGGCTGATTGGTGAAATCACCGCTCGATTTGAAAAAGTGGGGCTTAAACTGGTTGCGGCAAAGCTCGTGCACGCTAATCGTGAACTTGCAGACAAACATTATCCAGTAACTCGCGACGAATTCATTCGGGGAATGGGGAATAAAACAGTCGAAAATTATCAAAAACTTGGAGTTGATCTTAGAAAAGAACTTGGAAGTGATGATCCACTTGAAATTGGTAAAATGATTCGAGAATGGCTTGCGGATATGATCACGTCCGGACCAGTTTTCGCATTCGTTCTTGAGGGTCCACATGCAATCGAGCTTGTTCGCAAAATTTGCGGACACACGCTTCCGCTCATGGCAAATCCAGGCACGATCCGCGGAGACTTTTCATTCGATTCCTCATATTTGGCAAATACCGCAAAACGCCCAATAAAAAATCTTATTCATGCTTCAGGAACAGAGGAAGAAGCCGCGTACGAAATTCCACTCTGGTTTTCGAAAGAAGAAATTGTCTCGTATCCTCGAGTAGAAGAAGCGGTGATGGAATAAAAATCTCGCTTGATACCCATTTCTCGAACAAGTGGGGACCCCCGCTTGAAACTGGCACCCCAGTTGTTCTTAAAACGGGTATCTACGCTCGTTTCTTATACCCTAATAACATCAATTCCCAAAAACACATCCACCACATTCTTGAATACCTGCAAAATGCCCATGTCGATGGTAAATTCTTTTTCCCCCCCACCTATTTCATGAACGGTAATGGTTTTATTTACAATACAAATGAACTGGGAATGGAATCCAAGTATATCAAAATTTCCACGCTCGTTATAAGATGACACTGATTCAGCAGAACCTTCATAAATCACTTTGTCCGCGTCATGGATAGTTACTGTTAGTGTTTTGTCCATAGTTTTTTGAGAGGAGATGAGGGAGAAGATAGGGTGATAGGGGGAGCGAGAGGTGGGGAGAATGGAAGACGGGAAATAAGCAGAAAGCTAATTAGCTCGCCCTCTCTGTTTATTTCCTCTCCTCTTCTCCTCCGCCCCACCCTATCTCCCTAGCACCTCCTCCCCTTCTCCTTACTGATTTATCAAATCCTTCACCGCCCCAATGTATAAAAATGTTTCGGCTGGGAAATCATCAAACCGTCCAGATAAAATTTGGGCGACATCAGAAACCGTTTGTTTGACTGTAATATATTGCCCTTCTTTACCTGTTTGATTTTTTGTCACAAAAAAGTTTTGCGTCATGTAATTTTTGAGAATCTTCGCACGTCTGTACAGTGTTTGATCACTTGCGGAAAGTTCAGATTCTCCGACCAAAGATACTACCCGGTCAAGTGAGAGTGCCTTTTTAAGAAGGGAGAGGGCCGCGATTGCGGTATCGTAGTGTTCTTTACCAATAATATCTTCGCTTAAGCCCGATGAGGTTGACCCAAGCATATCAATTGCAGGGAAACGTCCTTCCTGATAAACTTGGCGAGAAAGGACGATACTTGAGTCAAGATAGGGGAATACAGACTGCACGCCATGATCGGTAATGTCGTCCGACGGCACATAAATTGCTTCGATTGATGTAATAGATGCTTCTTTGTAGGAAACTAAACGTTCGTGAAATCTAGCCATTTCAGAAGATAGTGTTGCCTGATATCCACCTTCGGAAGGAATAGAATTCATGAGTGTTGCAAGCTCGTACCCAGCCTGGGCAAAACGAAACACATTATCTATAAAAAAAAGAACATCTTTTGATTTTTTATCTCTGAAATATTCCGCAAGTGTGACAGCGGCAAAAGCCGTACGAAACCTAATTGCCGCATTTTCACCCATTTGACCATATAGCAGTGCTACTTTTGGTAAAACTTTACTCTCGTTAAGTACGTTAAAGAGCTCATGTCCTTCTCGAATACGTTCACCAACTCCAGCAAATACAGAAACACTATCATCTTTATTCAAAATAACAATGTTATGGATTATTTCAGTCAAAAGAACTGTTTTTCCCACGCCAGCTCCACCAAAAAGCCCAACCTTTCCACCTCGTAAAATTGGTGCGAAGAAATCAATCGCTTTTATTCCGGTTTCGAGAATTTTGTCGGGTGTTACCACGCGTTCAATTGCGGTTTCACTTCCAAAAATAGGCATTACTTCAGTTGTTTTTATATTTTCGGCCCCGTCTTGGGCCTCACCAAACATATTAACTACTCGTCCAAGCATAGCTTCTCCCACGGGGATTTGAAGTGGGGCAAGGGTATTTTTTACTACCGCTCCTCGATGGAGTTTTCCGGCTTGAGTAAGTCCTAAACAATAAAATGTTGTTGAATCGGTTGAATTGAAGACTTCCATCTTAACATTTGCGTCGTCCTCAAGAACTAAAATATCATTTATCGAGGGCTTTTCATATAAAAACTCTACCTCAACGATATTTCCCTTAATTCCTTTTATTGTTCCTGTATTTTTTATCATGATGTTTTTCCCCACAGTGATATTCCTGAAAGCCGCTCAAGTTGTATTTTATTTTCAACCAAACGTACAGTTCTTCTTCTTTCATTATATAGATAATTTTGTTTACCATCAATCTTTTCAAGTGCGAATTCCATGGCAGTAATACGGGATGCAAAGCGTGCTAGTTGTGACTCGTGTACTGTTTGTTTGAAGAGGGCAGAAAATATTTGTTTTTCAAAATAGTCGACGACTTCTTCAAGAGATGGTTCGAACAAAAAGGCTACATTTTCTTCCGTCACGGCGGCTTCTTTAACAAGCGCATCTCCGGTGATATTCACTATTTGCGCCGCCTGATCAAGCATGCTGTTGTATTGTCCATAAAAAACGGTAATCTTTTCGTATTCAATCAAATGATAAATAACTGTTTTCAAATCGTCGAGCGCAACTTGCATATCGGGAATCTCAAAATACAGGTATTGTTTCTTTTTTGCAGTAGGAATTAAACGTTCGTATAAATCTCTACCTAATTTTCCAATAATGATGATATCTGTATCGTTTGTTTTTATATATTCTTCAAATTTATTAAAAACGTTGTCGATGATTACTCCATGAAGTTTTGCGTTTGCTGAAATAAATACACAAACTGCTTTTCCATTTTTTTGGGTAAGCCCAATTTGGGAAGGATCTTTGATCCTTTTTTTCTTCATGATTTCTGCAAGCTCATCTTTATATGAGTTTTTTACGTGATAATATACTTTTGCAAGTTTGATATAAAACGTTCGTGTGGCAAGTACGGTTTGGCGAATCCTCTGCATATTCATAACAGAAATCTCTTCATATGAAGTACACAAAATCTTCAGACTTGCAAGTAGCCCAATTTCATCTTTTATTTGTCTATATTTTTGCATATATTTCATGTAACACGCACCATGTAACACGCATCATGTAACACAAAACACTTATAGGTGTTACATGTTACATGTTACATGTCTCGTGTTTTCTTATCTTCTATCGGCACAAACAATACACTATCTGTTTGTGAAAATTCGGTTGTCTGGGTTGTTTGAGTTGGTTTGTTTTTATCATCCGGGCTTCCTGGTTCAGTTGGTGGAGCTGGTGTTGTCGTTACCGTCTCTGTAACCACGGTCTTAAATACTCCCAGGAACTGCTCAAGCTCGGGTTTTTTTTGATTTGCTTTCAAAAGTAGTTCATCTAGATTTACACCGGACGTGATATCTTTGATAAGTGCTACTGCTTTTGGATCTGACAATTTAGTTATTTTCTCCTCAAGTACAGTCGCATCAATATCTTCAATCATATTTCCCCAAATAAGCGCAAAAACAACAAGTTGAACACCTTCAGGAATAATAGTATGTTTTCCTTGGTTGAAAAGCACATTGAGTTTTTCTCCTGTTTTGAGCGTATTTTGCACTTTACCTGAAAGTTCAGCACCAAAATGGGATAAATTTTCCATTTGCTCAAAGAGCGAAATAAATGCGGTAAGTTTTTGGTTAATATCTCGCTTTAGTGGGGATTGAGCTTGGCGCCCGACACGAGTGACCGAAAGGGGAACATTAATTGCGGGTCGGCGACCTTTGGCAAATGTTCCTTGGTCAAAAAAAATGTGTCCGTCAGTCATAGACATGATATTGGTTGCAATGTAGCTGGTGAGATCGGATTCAATTGTTTCGACAACAGGCAGGGCGGTGATGGAAACCTCGCCTTTCTCGATCTTGAAGTTTCCGGCGCGTTCCAGGAGGCGAGAATGAGTGAAGAAGATGTCTCCAGGATACGATTCGCGTCCAGGAAAACGTTTCCCAATAAGGCTCATCTCGCGATAAAACTTTGCATGAGTCGAAAGATCGTCAAAAACGACCACTACATCCATTCCTAAATCTCGAAATCCTTCAGCTATTGACATTGCGGTGAAGGGTGTCAAGTAAATCATCCCCGGAGAATCGGATGATGTTGAAGCCACGAGAACAGTTTTATGTGCTATATTTTCTTTTTCAAGGTATGAAAGTATGTGTTTTATATCGCTCTGTTTTTTCCCGATTCCGGTATAAATTACGACAGCTCCGTCAAGGACTTGCGCTTTAAGCATTGTTAAGAGGAGGGAGGTTTTTCCTGTCTTTCGATCGCCAATAATCAACTGTTTTTGCCCTTTTCCAAGGGGAAGTAACATATCAACTAGTGTTACTCCAGTGTGAAGTGGCTTTTTAATACTCGCGCGTGCGGTGATGCCGGGAAGGGGACCATCAAGCGGTCGATATGTTTTAGTTTTAATACTCGCCCCACCGAGCAAATTTTCACCGATTGGATTGATAGAATGGCCTAAAAGTTCTATTCCAACTGGAACAGACAGTTTTTCGCCTGTACGAACAACTCGTTCTGCCATTGCAGGGCTTTTTTTATTGAATAGGATAATTTCTATATGACTGCGATGAATTGCAAAGACCTGTCCAACAATTCCGCTTTGGAAATACACTATTTCAGAGAGCGAACACGTGGGGATACCCACGACAGTCACGAGCGGAAGTTTAATATCCGTAACTTCACCATATTCACCCGTTTTTTTTAAGTAGTCTTCGTATGTCATAGTATAATCTTTTTGCTCGTGGGTCCTGCATTGTCATCCCCGACCCCGATCGGGGATCTATTTGAATAGATTCCCGCCTGCGCGGGAATGACAACTAGATCCTTTAACTTTCCATCTTTACCCCATAATCCCCCCGTTTTCCGTTATATTCAAAAATTGCACCAGCTAGCATATTCGAATCAACGATAAGTTCGATAAGTGGTCTCATTTTTGCGCTCATTTCAATTTTATGAGCAATGTTTTCAACTTGCCTAGAATTAAGATCTACTGGCACCGTTATTGCAACTTTTGGCATTTTTGATAGATGCTCTTTCAAGTCAGAAATAGCCGCTCTGATAGTAGTCTGATTTTTAATATTTACCTTATTTTTTTCAAAGAAAATTACTAAAGCATTCTTCACGTCTGTTGAAAAATTGCTAGAAATAATTTCACTTACTCCTTTCTTAGTTGAAAAAATTCCATCTAAAAACAAGTCCAGATTATGGAACATCGTATTTTTTTCGTTTACGGTGACAATTTGTTCATCAATCATTGTGTAGTCCATATTATTCAAAAAACCCCTCACTTCCTGCTTTTTCAACCGCATCCATGATCATTTTTTCATGTGTTTTTGTATCTATTGACTTTCCAAGAAGTTTTTGTGCCAACATATCAATTTTTTGCGTAAGTTTAGCATCAATTTTGGCTAGCTCTGCTTTTTTATATAGTTCAATTTCAGCTTCAGTTGCGATGAACCGCTCGTTTGTTTTTTGTGCTAACTTTTCAGCTTGTGCACGGAGTTCTTCATCTATTTTCTTCGTAAAACTAGCCATGATTTGCGCTAAATTTTTCTCCATTTGTTCACCAAGCGTGGCAATTTGCTTAGTCATTGCAGTCTCGAGTCCGGCGGAAGCCCGAGCTTTCAAATCTGCGTTAAATAGTTCGGTTTGATTAAGAATGCCCTGCGCAGTGCTCACCGCCTCAACCAAGATCTTTTCTGCCTTTTTATGGGCATGTTCAAGGATCTCCTCGGGGTTTTGTCCGGAACTTTTTACACCGAGTAAGGTTTCAAGAAATGTTTTATTTGCCATATGGTTTAGTTAATTTTTAAAATTTATTGTCATGCTTAATTTATTTCAGACCCATTGTCATTCCCGCGTCTCTATTGTCATTCCCGCGTCTCTATTGTCATTCCCGCGGAGGCGGGAATCTATTCAAATGGATCCCCGACTACTCGGGGATGACATACTACAGTCTAATGATAACGAGCGCCAATATCAATCCCGATCCTATTATTGCAACGGTGATGACTACGTTAATGATAATTCCAAATTGAATCATGCGCGAGGCCAGGGGATTACGGCCGAGCGCTTCAACACCGGTTTTGGCAATTTTTCCAAAGTAGAAAAATCCAAAGACGAACGATGTCAAAACGACAATTGCAGCAATAACATACTTAAAAACAGTGAGTGGTTGTTCGACCGTTGCAATTGAGGATAGTTTAAAAATGTCAAGTAAACTGTTTTGAACGGAGAAGGTGGGAGTGATGAAGTGTACATTTAATGAAACACGTAATTTTCCTTCAGATTTGTTTGGGGTAAAATCTTCAAGAGCTGTTCCCAGAACATACCCAGCTTTTGTCGCTTTTGTACCTACGCCGGGCGTGCCCGAGGAAGTAATAAGATCGCCTTTTTTTATGGGGCCGTTATCAGTATCTACGTTAACCATAACTGACCCACTTGTTATGACAGGATATGATGGCTGTTCACCAGAAAGGACAAAAATAATTGCCGCATTATTAGCAATAACGCCGGCCATAGAAGAATCGTAGGGAATTCGGCTCAAAATAAATCCTTTCGCTGTTGAGGAAACAATATCTCCATCATGAACAATTTTGTCCTTAATAGGAACATTATTGGCAACTCCGAATGCCGCCAGGACATCTGGGTCATTGACTGGGGCGGATGTAGGCGTTTGGGCCATAACAAAACCGCCAATTTGCATCAAAAAAAACATTCCAGCGATTATACCCAACCCAAATTTTCGCATATATATTCAATATACAATAAAAATGATTATGAATGTCAAGGAGAGAAGGAGGGGGAGGAGAGGAGAAATACAGTATATACGGGTAGGGGCATACGGTTTTATCTCTCCAAATCAACTCTTCCTCTCCTCATCTCCTCTGCCCCGCCCAATCTCCCTATCCTCTCCTCCTCACCTCAATATCTATCTAATCTTCCCCTTGAAATCCCTATTATTATTGAATACAGTTAAAGATGTAGGGGTCGGGTAACCCGACCCGTACGAAATAAATGGAAAATTTTGTACATAACGCAATCGGCATAGTGGCTGGAATAGTCATTCTTTTGTCTTCTTTCGTCTCACATGTCCCTGCACAAATCAGCAACTACTTAAACCAATTTTCATATAAACCGACGCATGTAGCACAAAACACGAAACAGGTACCACCCAATCCACGACCCTCTGTTCTTGCGGCCACAGTAGATAAAAGTGTGACTGGTGTTTCATTCAATATTCCTGCCTTTTTCAATGATATCGTCTCACTGGGTAAATCACTTGAAGTTGCGGGTGAAAGTACCTTTAATGGACCCGTTACCCTTACCAATCAGAATCTAGATCTAGGCACCGGAGAACTAACTGCAGGAAATGTACTCTATAGTCTTACGGCCGGAGACAATATTACCATCACCGGTACCCAGGACCTGACGATCAGTGCAAAAAACAGTGGTGTTACCTCCCTGGGAGGAAGTACCGGAGCTCTCTCCCTTGCTGCCGGTTCTGGAGTAACAGTCAGTGGACTTACCGTAACCAACTCTGACAAAGGATCTTCCCAAAGTATTTTCAAAACCATCTCTGTTTCTGGACAAAGTGATATTTCAGCAAGTTCAAATACAGACACGCTTACCTTCGTTGCCGGAGCTGGAGTAGCAATTACGACAGACGCAACAAACAAAAAAGTTACTTTTACCGGTACCTCTGACCCCGGCTGGACAGATGATGGAACAGTCGTGCGACTTTCAACGGTAACTGATTTGATTGGTATTGGTACCACGAGTCCATTGGCAAAATTACACGTACTGGCAACCACCGAACAACTTCGACTAAGTTACAATACCAGTAATTACACCGCATTTACCGTTTCTTCTGGAGGAAATCTCACCCTGGCCCCCAGTGGAGGAACAACCGCAATTACCGGTGCACTCACGACAAGTGGCGCAGTTACTCTGGGAGATGCAACCGGCGATGACATCACCTTCACCGGTCGACTAGCCAACGGTACCTCAATAGTTCCCAACACTGACCTGGGGAGTGACCTGGGAGCAAG
>MFZQ01000014.1:0-77968 GCA_001789445.1 Candidatus Roizmanbacteria bacterium RIFCSPHIGHO2_02_FULL_40_13b
GAAATTGATAATTATGTTGCCATCGATTTTGCCGGGTTTGAAAAGGGAGTGGATTTACTGGGCGGGGTTGATATTTCGGTTGCACGCACGTTTGATGATTTTGAGTACCCAATTGCCGGGTATGAAGATGATTTGTGTGGAAAGCAGGAAAGTGATTTACCCGAGCTTGAGAAAATCGCTACGGAGTCACCCGAAATTGCGTTCCCCTGCCGGTACGAACATCTCCATTTTGATGCCGGACTCCAGCATATGGATGGAGTAACAGCGTTAAAGTTCGTTCGCTCGCGTCACTCAAATGAAGATGGAGGCGATTTCGCCCGCGCCAGCCGCCAACAACTCTTTTTAGATTCAGTGAAAAGTCAGGTCATCTCACTCGGATTCATTCCCAAAGCTATTCCCCTTCTTGATGAGCTGGGCGATCATATAAAAACAGATGTCGATCCGATTTTGGCAAACAAGCTCATTTTGAGCGCAGAGGTAGGGGAAGACTACACTATGTCCCAATTCGTGCTTGATGATAAAGCGTACATCACTGCCACAACGTCCTCAAATGGCCAATTCATCTTAATTCCAACACTTGGGGAAGATAAGTGGAGTGCCGTGCATAAAGCAATTGCTGGCGGAGAGGGTGGGATTTGAACCCACGGTCCCTTGCGGGACAGCAGTTTTCAAGACTGCCGCACTAGACCACTATGCGACCTCTCCAGTTCTATCCCTTCGGTCAAATACCTCGGGGATCTTCGCTTGCGCTACGATATTTTACTTCAAAGTAGCCTAGAATGAAAGTCCGTACGAGTATTATGGAGTTTAAACTTTGAGTTCCTCTGATTTAATCTCCTTTTGTTTTATAAAAACCACGTAGATTATTCCGATATACACCACCATTATTGCAAGTCTGGGGACACTGAATTCCTGGTCTACCCCCGTAAAGCTTTGTAGTAAGTGGCCAAATAGTGAGTGTTTGTCGGGTAAAAAGCCCAATGGAAACGTGAGAATATCATCCAAATGAATGTTGAAATATATTTCCAAAAGCTCGCTTATTCCATGTTGCGTCAACGACGCTCCTAGCAAAATAATCATGTATTCGGTCGCTTTAAAAACTTTTGCAATAGAAAATCTGCTATACGCAAATAGCGTCCCCATTCCAAAAATTCCAGCAACTGCAAATCCAGCTAATAATCCTGCAAAATTCTGGATGAAGTCTGAAAAAAGTGAAATACTGGCGGTGAAAAGCGCAATTTCAAACCCTTCGCGCAGCACTAAAAAGACAATGGTAAAAAACAACGATATATCAAATGCATTTTTTTGCAGCTTTTGATGAGCTTGCAAAAGTGTGGTTCCCCTATTTCTGCGAATAACTGTATGGAGGGAAAATACGACATACGAGATAAAGAGTCCAGAGAAAATCAGTAGGAAGCTTTCTAAAATTTCAGCGTTCTCCTCAGTCAGTATAGCTTTGGCTTGATCTCCAAAAAGGTATGTGCCTGTTGCCAAAAGAAGCGACAAAACCACCCCGATCGCCGCCGCCGTTCCAATCTCAAGCTCTTTTTTTAGTTTAAGTTTTCGAGATATTCCCAAAAATACGCCAATTATTAAGAAAGCTTCCAAAAATTCGCGGAATGCAATAACTGCTGCTGGTATCATATGTAGCCATCAGTATACCCAAAATATTTTTTAATCTCAAATGATATACTTTTGAAAATGAAGCTCCAAGAAGGCCGAGAATTGGTTTTTGCGAAAAAGCCCGAGTTTGCTAAATTATATAAGGACTATCGTGATAAGTCATGGATCGATTATTCGAGAGAGAATTATCCAGGTGGAGATTCTATCGCTTCCCTTGCCTGCCGGCAGGCAGGGCTCCAGAATGACAATGTTGTCATTCCCGCGAAGGCCGAAGGTCCTCTTCAGGGGGCGGGAATCCAGAATCACAAACCCAGGATGACAGAATTATTGAGTGTTTTTGAGAAGGTCCTTTCCCCACTACTCAATAAAAAAAAAGTTGCTCATGCGGTACAAGCGCTTAAGCAAACAGGTTTTGTAAGCACCGCTGATCATCACGGAGTTCTCTGCCACCCTTTTTTCTCCAATAGTGCACTTTTGAGTAATCAGATCCACCTCTCCTGTGGCGGCGTCTCCATCTCAACCTCTTCTTACCCCAGAGGAATTTTTTTTCATGATAGCAATCTAAAACAGGTACGGATTCCTTTTATTTCGCTTCACACGAAACATTTGCCAGTGTACGGGCATCCATCGATGAAAAAAGCAACAGTTATCCGTGAAATTAAGAAGATTTCTCACTACAACATTCAAAAAACTCAAAAGAGAGTGCTCAAGAGCTTTCTCACCCAGATTCTCGATACTGATCAGATTTGGGAAAAAAGTCTGTACAGCGAACAACTTACAATAATAAATGACTTGTTTTGGGAAACACTGTTTGGAAATTCTCGGGGAAATCTTGTCTATCTTGATGTAGAAAGTTTGGTTAGGCAGTTACTACTCGATACAGAGACTGGGAGACACATCTTCGATGAGACGTATCGAAACTTATACATCAATAATTATGAAGGTATCATCGGTGCGCATGATACTAAGAGAAGGAAGGGCTCGCACTTATTTTGGTACATTGATCGGGAGAAAAGAATAAGGAAACAGTTTTGGATTAAAAAAGGGTATCTAGAGACTGATGATAGACAAGTAAGGATTAAGCTCGAGCAAAAGAGTATTCGTGAATCTCTTTTGGATTACTCAATAATGCCCACGATGGCGCTTTGTTACAGCATCCTCGCATTCCATTACGGTCTCACTCTCGGTGGTGGATTTTCACAAATCCAATACTTGGGGGAAATGGGAATTGCTTATGAGGAGGTGTTTGGGGGATGGGGGGATTGGGGGAGAACCGATATCTTCTCCGGTGAATTCGTCGCCATCGGCCTAGCAAATGAAAAAACGTCTGTTCCCGCTTCGCTTTTAGATATACTTTTATGGGGAGGTAAGGAAAAAAGCGAAAAAATTACTGCTCAATTTGAAAAGATTACCGTTGGGGAAAGTTTGGATCTGATGATGCCCGATTTAATACACATGTTAACGGGAAAACGGTTAGTACTATCTGATTTAAAAAAGCCACCAAAAACATTTTATGTCACCAAGTAAAAGTATCTGCCCCGATTGTGGAAATAATCCGGTTAATCATACGATGGAGTTTATCGATGAAACACTTTCTGTATTCATGCAACCATTGTTTGATCTACTCAAGCCACTACGAACCAAGCATGTTGATCAACTCATCGACTACATTCTTTTGCCTTTTCCCTGGGGATTTAGGAAGCTTGGACTCTTAAAGTATCACGACGAAATTGAGAAAGCACCGACAGACAGGACGAAAGTAATCTGGAATGAGGCTAAAAAGCGGGGAATTGAAATGCAAGGAATCACTTTTTTGGGGAAGCCCCTCGAGCATCACCGAGCAAAAATAAAGGGGAAATGGGAGAGTTTCGAAAGCTTGCCCATCCCGCCCTATCTTAACATTGATTCATATATGTGGATGGATGATAAGGCTCAGCTTAAAACCTTTTTCAATAAAAATACTATTCCTACCCCGTCTGGAAAAAATGCGACGACCCAGAGGGAAGCGCTCAATATATTTAAAAGGGGGACTGCCCCGTTTATCGTCAAACCCCAAGCCGGGTCCCGCGGCCGGCACACTACAACTCATATTTATACGGAAGATGAGATGATTACGGCTTTTAAAAGTGCAAAAAAACTCTGTCATTTTGTCATTGTTGAGGAGCAACTTATGGGAAGTATTTACCGAGCAACATATATTAATGGGAAAGTCGTAGGTGTTGTGCGCGGCGATCCACCTCGGATAATCGGAGATGGAAAGCATATGGTTAAAGAGCTTATTGTGCTTAAAAATATGTCTAAGCATAAGAAAGTGAACGATGTGCTCATAAATCAAAATCTTCAATATTTCTTAAAACGGCAACAGGTGACGCTTCAAAGCATTCTTGAAAAAGGAAGGATCCTGGACTTAAGTGAGAAGATTGGAATCTCATACGGAGGATTTGCCGCGGAGGAATTTCCCAAAACGCATCCGAAGATTATTCAGAAAATAAAAGAAGCGGGCGATTTACTTAATGCGCCCATTATCGGTTTTGATGTTATTATTGAAGACATCACTGCCGATCCAAAAAGTCAACGATGGGGGATTATTGAGGCAAATTCCCTGCCCTTTATCGATCTTCACCACTTCCCGCTTGAAGGAAAATCAATTAATGTCGCCTCTCTTGTATGGGATTTATGGAGTTAAATTCCCCATTGTCCCATATTCTCCTCGTTTACTGTATATGAGTTTCCTTTCCCCAAAACGTCTTGGAGCGCAACTTTTCGAACAATCGTTTCTATTTTCCGTTCAACAGATCTAATTCCCGGATCATATCCACTAAGTCGCGCAATGTGTTCCCAAACCGCGTCATCAATTTTTAAGGAGATATCTTTCATTCCATTTTCGGCGATAAGATTTGGCAACAGAAAGTTTTTGGCAATAATGATTTTTTCTTCATCAGAATATGAAGGCATTTGGATTACTTCAAGCCGGTCCAGGACCGCAGTCGAGATCTCATTCGTATTATTTGCTGTTGCAATGAAGAATACCTGTGATAAATCAAACGGATAATCAATATATCGATCGATAAAATGATTATTTTGTTCCGGGTCCAGAAGTTCAATCAACACGCCCATAATTCCACTCTTTGCTTCAGGCGATATTCGATCAAGTTCATCCAAAAGTATCACCGGATTCTTAACGCCAGCAGTTCGCATCGCTTTAATAATCATTCCCGCCTCGGCTTCGTTTTGTGCTTTTGACATTCCTCGAATGTCATAAATATTTGCTAATCCCCCAAACGGAATTCGCACAAATGGTCGGTTCAGCGAACGGGCGACTGACTCCGAAAAACTAGTTTTACCTGTTCCCGCAAGTCCTACAAAAAATAAAATTGGTGAATGGTTTATTTTTTGCCCATTCTTATGTTGTAAGATAAGGACAGATAAATACTCGAGTACACGCAGTTTTATTTCAGTAAGTCCGAAGTGACTTTTATCCAGTAATTCTTTTGTCTTATTAATATCAAGCGGTGTAGTTGATTCTTTATGCCAGGGTAAGTGTGTTATCCAATCAACATACTTCGAAACCATTTCATAATTACTTGAACTATGCGTCAATTGATCTTGCACTTTTTGCAGTAAATCGACCGGAAGGTCAGCCCCTGCAAGCTTATCAGACAAACTACTTGAGTCCATATTTTTTATTTGTGTGTAATTCATATTTTAGCAGACAATAAACATCCTTGACAAAATGACCATTTTTATGGTATAAATGCGCTGTATTATTTAAAAATTGTTATTTAATCATATGTCAAAAAAGAATTCTATTCAACCGTTATTCGACTATGTACTGGTCAAACCGCTTGAAAGCGAGGCCACCACTCCTTCTGGAATTATTCTTCCCGGTAGCGCACAAGAAAAACCACAGATGGGTGAAGTTATGGCAGTTGGCCCAGGAATAGTTAGCAAACATAGCGGCAAGGTTATACCAATGATTGTAAAAGTCGGTCAAAACGTTTTGTATAAAAAATGGGGAGGCAATGAGGTCAAAGTAAAGGGTGAAGAATGGCTTCTCATTGAACAAAAAGACGTAATGGCAGTGGTAGCATAGTTGTCATCCCCGACCCCGATCGGGGATCTATTTGAATAGATTCCCGCCTTCGCGGGAATGACAGGTTAGAATTTATTAATTTTATAAAAATTATGGCAAAACAACTAAAATTCGGAGATGATGCACGAGTATCTTTATCTCGGGGTGTTAATATTTTGGCACGAGCTGTCGTCACCACCCTCGGTCCTCGTGGACGAAATGTAGCACTTGATAAGAAATGGGGCGCCCCCAGCGTACTTCATGATGGCGTATCTGTTGCAAAAGAAATTGAACTTGAAGATGCGTTCGAGAACATGGGCGCACAACTTGTCAAAGAAGCTGCTTCAAAAACAAACGATATTGCAGGAGATGGAACAACAACTTCTACCCTCCTTGCCCAAGCAATCGTAAATCAAGGCATGAAAAGTATTACTGCCGGCTCAAATCCGATGATTCTTAAAAAAGGCATAGAGCAAGCAGTCAGTGTAACAGTTTCTGAAATTGCTAAAATGTCCAAAAAAATTCCACTTAATGATACTGCCGCGGTTGCCCAAGTCGCCACTATTTCTGCAGCTGACGAGAATATTGGAAAAATGATCGCCACAGCCATCGCAAAAGTTGGAAAAGATGGCGTTGTAACTGTTGAAGAAGGCCGTGGACTTCAAGTTGAGATTGAATATAAAGATGGAATGGAATTTGACAAAGGATATGCCTCTCCCTATTTCGTAACTGATTCAGAAAAAATGGTTGCTGAAATTACCGATGCCCATATCCTTATTACTGATAAAAAGATTACCGCAATCGCCGATCTCTTACCATTTTTGGAGAAATTCGTTAAAGTTTCCAAGAATTTGGTAATAATTGCCGAAGATGTTGAAGGCGAAGCACTTGCCACACTCGTTGTCAATAAACTGCGTGGAACCTTTAATACGTTGATTGTAAAGGCTCCTGGTTTTGGTGATCGAAGGAAGGCTATGCTTGAAGATATTGCTATTTTGACTGGCGGACAGGTTGTTTCTGAAGAAGTCGGCCTCAAACTTGATACGATCGATGTTGATGTTCTCGGACATGCGGAGAAGGTCTGGGCTGACAAGGATAATACCCGAATTATTGGTGGAAAAGGAAAAGCTGAAGATATTAAAGCTCGAGTTGGGGCACTTCGCCGAGAAATCGACGCTTCAACATCAGATTTTGACCGCGAAAAAATTCAAGAGCGACTCGCAAAACTTTCTGGTGGAGTTGCTGTCATCAATGTTGGAGCTGCTACGGAGATTGAACTTAAAGAACGAAAAGAACGAGTAACTGATGCTGTCGCCGCCACAAAAGCCGCCCTTGAGGAAGGAATTGTATCAGGAGGGGGAGTCGCACTTCTTAAAGCTCGAAAAGCACTCGTTACGCTTCGCGCGAAAATAACATCTGATGAAGAAAAAACAGGGGTTGACATCGTCTACAATGCCCTTGCAGAACCAATTCAGATGATTGCCAAAAATAGTGGCGTTGATGCCGGATGGGTCCTTCGAACTGTTGAGGATTCAAAAGAAGCAGACTATGGATTCAATTCGCTCACACTCGAGTTTGGATCAATGCTCAAACAAGGAATTGTTGATCCTGCAAAAGTGGTACGATCCGGGCTTGAAAACGCGGCGTCGGTGGCAATGATGATCCTAACAACCGAAGCACTGGTAACCGACCTTCCTGAAAAAAACCCTCCAATCGCCACCCCGCAAGGCGGGGATATGGGTGGAATGGGTATGGGAGGATTTTAAAACATGCTTTCAACGGGCCAGGTACTTTCACGAGAACGACAGAATAAAAACTTGACACTTGAAGATATCGAGCGTGCAACTCGTATTCGCAAAAAAAACCTTATTGCTATTGAAGCCGGAGATTGGAAAAAATTCCCCTCAAAAACCTACGTTGTTGGCGTCATAAAAACATATGGAGATTTTTTAGATTTAGATAGTGAGAAACTTTCCGCTTTTTTCCGTCGTGAATATGAAAAAAAAGATGAATCGGGATTTAAGCAACGACTTAGTACGGATGAACTCACGACAAACAGAAAAAAACTTTTTAAAATACTCACCGGACTTATTCTCGCTTTCTTTTTAATCTACTTTTCATATCAGATGAAAATATACTTCTCCCCACCCAAAGTAGAGATTACCGCACCTAAAAAAAACTCATTTGTGAATGAAAATAAAATTGAACTTGTTGGAAAAGTTGAAAAAGAAGCAACAGTTACCGTGAATGGAGACCATATCTTTACCGATAAAGAAAACGTATTTCGCACATTTATTCCCCTCACCGAAAAACAGAATAAAGTAATTATCGTCGTAACAGGTGCAAACGGAAAGAAAACAACAGTCGAAAAACTCTATTTTAAGCGATAAGAGTACTCCACCACTCCTCATTCGCCTTGAACCATTCAACGGTATTCTTTAGTGCCTCGTCAAAATCATATTTCGGACTCCAGCCAAGTTCCTGATTAATCTTCGTCCAATCCATGGCATATCGTCTATCGTGCCCCTGTCGATCTGTTACATACTCGATTGAGCTTTCATCCTTGCCCATGAGTTTGAGAATTCGTTTCACAACCTCGATATTTGGAATATCCTCCGTTTGCCCACCCACAAAATATGTTTCCCCAATCTTCCCTTTTTCAAGGATTGCTTCAATCGCCCGCGCATGATCTTCAACATAGAGCCAATCTCGTACGTACAGTCCATCTCCATATACCGGTACTTTTTTTCCACGGAGGAGATTTGTGATCGCCAATGGAATCAGTTTTTCGGGGAAATGATATGGCCCAAAATTATTTGAGCAGTTTGAGATAGTAATTGGAAGATTGTACGTTATGTGATACGCACGGACCAAATGGTCTGATGCGGCTTTTGATGCCGCGTACGGACTGCGTGGATTGTAGGGCGTTTGCTCATTAAATTTCTCTTTCGTGTTAAGCTCAAGCGCTCCACACACTTCATCAGTTGAAATATGATGAAAGCGAGGTATTTTATGTGTCATCGCAGATTCAAGAAGTGTGTACGTTCCAACCACGTTTGTTTGTATGAAAGGGGCAGCGTCAACAATTGATCGGTCAACATGTGTTTCTGCAGCAAAGTGTACGACACAATCAACATCAGCAATAACTCTGTCAACAAGTGGACGATCACAAATATCTCCTTTTACAAACTCGTAATTTGGATTTGAAGAGACACTTTTAAGCGTCTTGAGGTTTCCCGCATACGTAAGTTTATCGAGGTTAACTATTGAATCGTCCGGATGATGCTTCATCCAGTACAGGATAAAGTTTGCTCCAATAAATCCCGCCCCACCCGTCACCAATAATTTCATTGTGCTTATATTATACTAAAGTCATATCAAGTTGTTGAACTATTGTAATAGTTCCCCTACAATAAAAATATGGACATCCAAGATATTGACGATCTGGTACAGAGTCATGTTTATACGCAAGATTATGCCACAAAAGTTACTATTGAAGGCGTTAAACTCATTCCAGTTAAATATTCCGTTGGAGACGAGGGAGATTTTAGTGAATTAATGCGGCTTGATGATAAGGGCGAAGTTGAGGCGATGCCCGGATTTAAACTTGCTCAAATAAACCGTACTCAGCTGTTTCCAGGCTCAGTGAAAGCATGGCACCTCCATTTGAAACAAAATGAATTTTGGTATTTACCTCCCCAGTTTCAGATGATGGTGGGTTTATGGGATCTGCGTAAACATTCTCAAACCGTTAACAAAACAATGCGTGTTAATGTGGGTGGAGGAACCTCGTGTCTTTTATATGTTCCATGTGGAGTAGCTCATGGCGCCGCAGTTTTTGGCAATAGAAACATAGAATTATTTTATTTTGTCAATCAAAAATTTGATATCAAAGATCCTGATGAAAAACGCATACGCTGGGATTATTTAGGTAAAGAATTCTGGTCTCCAGAACGTGACTAAAATGAATTATGGCACTGCAACATCCAGGTCACCCGCGCACAAGTTTACTCTTTCTGGGTCCCACAGGACCGGCAAAAACAGATGCAATCAAATCTATATGTGAAAAAATATTTGGATCACAGGGAAAAATTGTGCGAGTCGACACAAATTGGTTTGACGAAAAAACACTTATTCCTCAAATACATACAAGTCCTTCTTGTATAGTACATTTTGCAAACATAGAAAATGCAACTCCAGAGGTTTTACACACACTATTTCAAATACTTGACACTGGAAAACTTGTTGTAGACGCCACTTCATCTGTTTCATGTGAAGAGGTACTGCTCATTTGCACATTTAATACAAAACAAACAAATTTAGGAAATGAGGAACAAAAAAAGAATGACTTAACGTTCACCTTTACTCCCCAAGGATCCCTGCTCGTAACGATCGGAAATAGTATGAATGAATGTACAAAAGGAGCACATATTTGGACCAAAAAAACACTGGAGGATTTTTTTTCCGGACAATTAGTTGAAGCGCTTCATGAAAAACATGATAATGCCATC
Organism: Candidatus Roizmanbacteria bacterium RIFCSPHIGHO2_02_FULL_40_13b; assembly: GCA_001789445.1. Lineage (GTDB taxonomy): Bacteria > Patescibacteriota > Microgenomatia > UBA1406 > HO2-37-13b > 2-01-FULL-39-24. The sequence continues at coordinate 10,207 of MFZQ01000014.1, forward strand.
TTGCCAAAAGATCACATCAACACATACACTATTTTTCCAAATGGGGTTGAAATGATCAGTGCCTACGATATGCTTTTTTACAAAGCGGGGGCACAGGAAACGGTATGGAATGTGATCAGTCTTTCCGAGTATTTGAAAGCAGATATTTCGAGTATAAATACGCATACAGTCAGCCCCGCGGGGGTGGAGATGATAAACTCTGGACATACACTCTATACACGAAAACATAAAACAGATCAGTGGGAAATTTCTCCTATACGCGAGTATTTTGATAAAAATGATGATGTGTGGGACGCTCACAGCTTTTCTCCATCTGGTACAGAGGTACTGATAATTGGAGATACAATATGGCAGAGAACTGGCATGGGAAATGAGTGGAAGAGTACCAAACTTGCTTTTGCTCAAAAAAAAGAACCCATACAGGACAGATCAAAAGAAAAGGCTATTCGAGAAGCTAAAGTTTTAATGGGAGAAGATATGTATGCACTTTTCAACGAAACTGTTTATTTTGAAGCATGATTTTTTTATATACATTTGCGATCATTTTTGCGATCTCTATCGTTTCCCAAAAAACGACAAACAATCTATTTTCTGTCCTTTATAAAATTACCCGAAGCGAACGAATCTCGATTTTTATCGCTGCATTTATTTTTTTACCCGGCACATTTATTCATGAAGCATGCCATCTGATTAGTGCACTACTCCTCTTTCTACCGGTAAAAAAATTCTCCATTATTCCATCTGTCACTTCCACGCCTAATGGGTATTCAATAAAACTGGGAACTGTAACATATGGAAAACGAGATCCTATAAGTGGAATTCTTGTTGGAATTGCTCCTGTCCTTGGTGGAATCATTTTTTTTGCCTATCTTTCAACTGTTTTTAAGTATGTTCAAGGAAATCTCCTCTTAACAATATTCGTAGCATACCTAAGCTTTGTCGTTGCCTCAACTATGCTTTCATCAAAACAAGATATCGTTGATAGTGTGTACATTATTCCACTCCTTATAATTCTGTTTGTGAGTGCACTCTATTTTCACGTTGAGTTTTGGAACGATCGATTAGTTGTTGAGTTTATGTCGCGTATGAACTATTATCTTATCAGTGCGTTTTTGGTTAATCTTGGTGGATTTGGGGTGACAAAAATCATGTCAAAATTTATATGAATAACTTACTTGCCCAACAACTTGAAATAAGTCAACAAGCCAACCCGAGTGTCACGGGTATGTCTTTCAAAATAAATGGACCGCTTACGTATGGCGGAAAACCAATCTCCTCGCTTGCCGATGTCATCACTATTTTGATTGGCTACTTTCTTCCGTTGGCCGGAATTTTACTTTTTGTATATTTGGTTTGGGGAGGGTACGATTTTTTATTATCTCAAGGAAATGAGGAAAAATTGGCTAAAGGGAAAGCAAAAATTTCAGCCGCGCTTATTGGGTTTTTTATTCTTATTTTTGCCCTATTTATTGTCCGCATCATTGGTTATATCTTCAAACTCGGTAATGGAATCTTCTAACGCCCCGCTCGTATTATCCTTAGGTGGAAGTTTAGTCTCTACAAAAGAGGGAATTGATACCGCATTTTTGAAAGAATTTAACCAGATGGTGCGAAAATTCGTAAAAGGTGGAAGAAAATTTTTCATTGTTGTTGGTGGTGGCCGGTTATGTCGAGATTATCGAGATGCTGGACAAGAAACTATTGGTGAAGTCACCGATATTGATCTTGACTGGCTTGGAGTTCATGCAACACGCGTGAATGCACATCTCATTCGAACAATTTTTAAAGATATCGCCCACCCACGGATCATCGAAAATTATGAAAAAAAACTAAAACCACATGCTGAACCTGTTGTGATTGCCGCCGGTTGGAAACCGGGCTGGTCAACCGATTATGATGCAGTACTTTTGAGCAAAGACTATGGAGCAACTATAATTATTAATATGTCGGACATTGATTACGTATACGATAAAGATCCAAAAATGCATGCGGATGCAACAATAATAGAAAAAATGTCATGGAACGAATTCGAAAAACTTGTTGGTACAAAATGGAGCCCTGGGGCCAATGTTCCGTTTGATCCAGTTGCCTGTGCACTTGCCAAAAAGCTTGGATCAACTGTTATAATCACCAATGGACGCAATTTGAGCAATTTAGAAAATATCATTAACGGAAAAAAATTTATTGGCACCGTTATAACGTCGTAAATTTTCATGATTCTTTCCAAAATCACGCTTTCAAACTTTCGTAATTTTGATACAAAAAAGGTTGTGTTACATCCGAGCACGACCATTATTACCGGGCCCAATTCTATTGGAAAAACAAATCTCTTGGAAGCTATGTATGTACTCATTACTGGAGCTGGAATTCGAGACGAAAAACAAGATGAGCTTATTAAAATTGGAGAGAAAACTGCGACTATTGAAGGAAAACTCGAACATAACAACGATATAGATACACTGCGAATCTATCTTGAAAATGGTATTACCGCAAAAAAAGTTTTTAGTATTAATAAAACACAAAAACGCCTGTTTGAATATACGAAACAAGTGATGCCAACTGTTTTTTTTACTCCAAAACTCGTCCATGTTATTGATGGTGAGCCTGCAAGTCGGCGAAAGTTTATTGATCGAATTCTCTCAAAGCTCGATATTGAGTATAAAAAACGGTTGGGAAATTATGAAACTGCACTTCGAAAAAGAAATAAGATTTTAGAAAAAGTGTATGACATCGCAAAATTAAAAGATGAACTTCCCTTTTGGGATACTTATTTAATTGAACAAGCGGCATATATCTGTGAAAAGCGAGCATGGTTTGTGGACCAGTTGAACTCTGGAGTTGCTATGCAAAATCACCTTTTCTCGATAATCTATACTGAAAAGGAGATTTCAAAAAAAACACTCCAAGATACATTTGATAAACAGTATCAAATAAAATCAACACGTGTTGGTCCACAACGTGATTCATATGAGATTTTTCAGAAAAATTTACTTCGCCCCGACACAGAGGCAAAAAATGTTCATCAATTTGGTAGCCGCTCCGAGCAACGTCTGGCCCTTTTTTGGATTATCGTAAATGAGCTCAAACTCTATGAAGAAATCTTCAAAACAGCTCCCCTCCTGTTGCTCGATGACATCTTCTCCGAGCTCGATGAAGCAAATAGGGAATATGTGGTTGATTTAATAGGAAAGTACCAAACGGTGATTACAAAAACGGATGAGGAAGTCATCAAACTCGGCAAACTCCCGCACTCGACCATTGAAATGGTAAAATAGAGGTCTGGAGGGTTGGCCGAGCGGTTTAAGGCGCAGGTTTCGAAAACCTGTGAGCGAAAGCTCTCAGAGGTTCAAATCCTCTACCCTCCGCCAAAGCCACTGAATATTGTATCCTTAAAGAATGGGGAATGAAAAAGGACTTTCGGGGGAAGAAGCTTCCGCACTACTAAAATCTCACGGTTTTAATGAGATTGCTGTAAAACCGCGCCAAACTCCACTGCAGATTTTTGTCTCGCAGTTTAAAAGTATTCTCGCCGTGCTTCTTATTCTCGCCTCCCTCGCATCACTTTTCTTAGGCGACCTTGTTGACGGAGTATTAATCTTACTCATTATCGCAATTAATGGAATCTTGGGATTTATCCAAGAGTATAAAGCCGAACAAGCAATTGCGGCACTTGGAAAAATGACTGTTTCGAGTGCCCGGGTTGTGCGAGATGGAATTGAGCAAAAGATTGAGAGTAGAGAGTTGGTGCCTGGTGACATCATTATTTTAGAACAAGGTGATAAGATCCCGGCAGATTGTACGCTTGTTCACAGCACACACTTTGAAGTTAATGAAGCATCTCTTACTGGAGAGTCCCTCAGCGTTGAAAAAAACCATGAAAAAGAGAGTACAAATAAGATTTTTCTTGGAACGATTGTTGCCAAAGGAAGAGGACGCGCGTTCGTCACTACAACCGGCATGCAGACTCGCTTTGGACAAATAGCTAAAAAACTTTCGAAAATTGAAGATACTGCAACTCCACTTGAGAAAAAAATAAATACACTGGCTAAACAACTCGGATTCCTCGCGCTTATGGGTGCTATCACCGTTTTTATAGTTGGATACCTCTATAATCATCCACTCGTTCAAATGGTCTTTACAAGTATTAGCTTAGCCGTCGCGGCTGTTCCGGAAGGATTACCGACTGTCATTACCATAACACTTGCTGTAGGCATGCAGAGAATGGCACGAAAAAAAGCAATTATGCGAAGACTTTCATCTATCGAAGCACTTGGTTCTATAACAGTCATTGCGACAGATAAAACGGGCACACTCACCCAAAATCAAATGCGTGTATCTAAAGTTTGGCTTAATGATTCTTCAGATAAGACAGAAAGGCTACTTCTTGAAGCAGGTGTTTTGTGTAATAATGCAAGTCTTGTAAAAAATAATGATAAAAAACTTGACTTTTTAGGTGATACTACTGAAGGATCACTCTTGTTGTACGCTGCAAGCAATGATGTGGATGTTGAAAAACTTCGAAAAAGCGGAAAACTCATTGAAGAATTCGCATTTGATCCGGCGCTTAAGCTCATGAGCGTTTTGTGGGAAAAAAATGGTGAGAAATATGTGTATACAAAAGGATCGTATGAGTCTATTTTAACAGTATCTAAGAACGTCGATACAGAAGAAATTGAAAAAATTCATACGGAATTTGCAAGTGATGGACTTCGAGTTATCGCAGTTGCGTATAAAAAAGTTCATTCTATTCCTAAAAATAGAAAAGAGGCAGAAGATGGTCTTGTGTTTCTAGGGCTTGTGGGTATTGCTGATCCCCCCCGGGACGAGGTTACAGGCGCGATCAAGATCGCCCGACTAGCTGGAATACGAACAATTATGATAACGGGTGATAACGAACTTACTGCCAGAGCTATTGCATCAAAAATTGGTTTGCTAGAAAATGGTGATGAGATTATCACCGGAAAACAGCTTAAAGCTTTAACCGATAGTGAGCTTCTCAATAAACTTGATTTAATAAGAATTTTTGCTCGAACAACTCCTGAACAGAAACTTCGTCTGGTGACGCTCCTTCAAAAACAAGGACATATTGTCGCTGTCACTGGTGATGGGGTGAATGATGCACTTGCGCTAAAGCAGGCTGATGTTGGTGTTTCAATGGGAATAACAGGTACTGATGTTGCTAAAGAAGCTTCAGATATGATTTTGACCGATGACAATTATGCAACACTCGTTACTGCCATTTCCGAAGGAAGAACGATCTACACAAACATAAAAGCATCGGTTAAGTATTTGGTCGGAAGCAATACAGGTGAGGTAATTACGGTCGTTACTGGAATTTTTCTTGGACTTCCCCTGATCTTTTCACCAATACATCTTTTATATATAAATCTTGTCTCAGATGGACTCCCTGCTATTTCCCTTGCAATGATGCCAAAACATGCAGGAATCATGAAAGGTTCGGTTGTAAGATCCAAATCAATGTTTGACCGGTACGATAAAATTTGGTTTTTTGAAGTGAACTTCATAACAGTTATTATCACAATTCTCTCATTTATTATTGGGCTTGCAACAGGTTCTATAGAGACTGCTCGAACAATGGCATTCTCCATATTCGTCTTTGCCCAAAGTTTTATTCTTCTCGATGTATGGCATCTCAATAGATCGATTTTGGGTGGAACAATGTTCAAAAGCTTTATTTTTCTATTAGCATTTTTGACTCCTTTTATATTACAGTTACTGCTTATCTACAACTCAACACTCATCACGCTATTCAAGCTAAGTCCACTTTCCATTACCCAGTTACTGTATGTTATTTCACTTTCATCAATACTCCTTTTTGTTGCAGAAGTTCGAAAAGTATTGATAAATCGATAATCCTATAGTATTGACAAATGTCCCTCTTTGAGGTATAATTGACAAGTTCCAATAGCCACATTAGCTGTGGTTTTTTTGGACATTTTCGCACCTTAACAAAACGGATAGTACAAAAGTGAGCTCAACTCACGAATTTTGAGTACAGTATCGAATACAGTGATATTGTGCCTAGAATCCGTGAGTTGTAGTTCAAACAAACGGCCTGCTTCATCAGAAGCTTGACCCTCTCATCATCACTGGTCCCCACAGAAATGATGAACCGAACATGTTTTACAACCGAAGAAGCACGAGTCGAAGAAGCACCATTCAGGCACCGCGAGCACCGATGGTACCGCTCGCACTACTACTCTTGCTCGTTTTGATCATCCTAGGCAATGCCTGGTGGTCACCGACGACGGAGGCCCTTTCGGCACAACCGACAGCAGTTGTAGACGCTCCTGTCCAGATTTCGACAGTGAGAGGACTTGCAACCGCCACACCGGAACCACCGATTCACATCGCGTGGTTATCACACACGCTCGACCCGTTCCTCTGGAAACTCGCCAACGCCTGCAATAGGTGGGGCGTGGATCCAAGACTGTGTGCCATTGTTGCACTTGTGGAGTCCGGGGGAAACCCGTACGCCGTGAGTGAAAGTGGCGCATATGGGCTGATGCAGATCATGCCAGCAACGGGCTCGCTCGTCGCTACAAGTCTCGATACCCCAGTGGATATCTACGTCATCGACGACAACGTCAATGCCGGAGCGTTCCTTCTTGGAGACGAGCTTGGCTACTTTGGATTCCTGCAGAGTGCAGATCCAACCTGGCGATGGAGCGTCATGCGTGCAGCAGCTGCCTTCAACGGTAGCCGCAAGTATGCAGACGAGCTGATCGACTACGAGACGCTCAAGGTAGGTGGCAATTGCGCCCTCTACTATCCAGAGATCTTTGACCAGCAAATGCATCGGTATTCCTGCTGGGTAGGCGGCCTCTGGGACGACATCGACGAGAAGGAAAGCGACACGCTTAACTACTGGCTTGCCAGTGGAGGTCAACGACTGATCGACGATGCCGTAGCCGCAGCACAGCGGTAAAGCACAAGGGCCAGGAGGCACACAGACGGATGTCAGCGTGATCCTTCCTTCCCCCTTTTTGCCCCAAGCGTTCTCGCGCCCTCGAGACTGTACTATCCGTTTTCCAACCCTTTTGCTATAATATTTTTATACATGAATACTTCTCAAATAAAAATCTTTATCACTGGTGGAACAATTGATGACTTGAATTATGAGAGAGACGTCCCTCAAAATCATCAATCCCTCATTACCGGCTTATTAGAGCGAGCGAGAATTACTCCCGATTATGATGTTGAAGTACTCATGCAGAAAGATAGTCGAGTTATTTCTGATAAAGATAGAGAAATTATTTTAGAAAGATGCAGGAATTGTACTGAGGATGAAATACTTATTACTCATGGCACATACACAATGCCTGGAACTGCAAAATATTTAGGCAACACTCATCTTGATAAAACGATTGTTCTTTTTGGAGCACATATTCCTGCAAACAGAGATAATTCGGACGCTCTTTTTAACCTAGGAACTGCCTTCATTGCCTGTCAATTACTACCAAAAGGTGTCTATATTCTTATGAATGGAAAAGTATTCACATGGGATAACGTCAAAAAGGATTTTCCAACCGGGTACTTTAAAGAAGAATAATCAAAGAATTTTCTACCTCTTTTTCATGGTATACTTCACCATACTTGCATAGAAAATCGCGTATGAGTACACTCACACACTCCATTGAAGAAATAAAAAATAAGCTTGATATCGTTGATTTCATTGGTGGCTATACGACACTGAAAAAGATGGGACGAAATTATAAAGCCAACTGCCCGTTTCATACCGAAAAAACTCCCTCATTTGTAGTTTCCCCAGACCGGCAAATTTGGCACTGTTTTGGCGCATGTCAAGATGGGGGAGATGTGATTAAGTTTTACATGAAGTGGGAAAATGTGACTTTTTTTGAAGCGCTCAAAGAGCTTGCTGTTCGAACTGGCGTAAAGCTTGAAACGAGTGAGGTCGAGGATCATACGTGGCAAAAAAAGGCACGAATGTTTGAAATAAATGCACTTGCGGCAAAATATTACAATTACCTTCTTGTAAACCATAAAGTCGCAAAAGTTGCCCGCGAGATTCTTGAGAAAAGAAACATTTCAGACAAACTCATCAACACGTTTCAACTTGGATATGCTCCCAATTCGTGGGATTCGCTCATAAAGTTTTTGACGAAAAAAAAGTATTCGCTTCCTGACCTTGAATCGGTCGGACTTGTTATTAAAGGAGATAAAGGAAGTTATTACGATCGATTTCGAAATCGAATTGTTTTTCCACTCAAAGATAGTCGCGGAAATATTTTAGGATTTTCGGGCCGAGCTATTGAAACTGATGATGGCGGGGCAAAATACATTAATACTCCTGAAACAGAAATTTATCATAAACGAGAAACGCTTTTTGGGATTGATATTAGCAAAGAAAGTATTCGTCGTTCAGAGAGTGTTATTTTAGTTGAGGGAGAATTTGACATGATCGCCTGTTTTCGAGAAGGGGTGGAGAATGCAGTTGCAATAAAAGGCTCTGCAGTGACCAGAGATCAACTTTTAGTAATAAGTCGATTGTGTAAACATATAATTCTTGCACTTGATGCCGACTTTTCTGGAAGTGAGACAATTAAAAGAGCTATTAAAGATGCACAGATTCTCGATTTCAAGATTGAAGTTGCAGTTCCAAAAAATGGAAAAGATCCCGATGAAGCATTTTCAATTAATAAGGTTGAGTATAAAAAGATACTCAAAAATCCCCAAAACATTTATGATTTCGTCATTGAAAATACCCTCGCCCAGTTTCCCAAAATTGATGCATATTCGAAACGTGAAATTGCAGATAAAATTATTCCCTTTGTTGTCTTTATTGAGAATCCTATTATTAAGTCACATTACATTCGCCGACTTTCTCAAATATTGGAAGTCGATGAAAATTCTATCCAAGTCGAGCTTACAAATTTCGGAAGAAGCGAAGAGAAAAAAACAAATAAAAAATTTATTACAGAAAAACCCGTTATAAAAAAAAGAGATGAACTCATCGAACAACATGTATTAAGCAAAACTTTTACTAGTGAAGCTATTGATGAAGCGCTAGAAAAATTGAAACAAGAAATTACAGAAGATGACTTTACTTCAAATGTGTATCAGAAAATATTTCATGCATTAATTGAAAGTAAAGAGCGTTTTACTGCACAAAGTTTTGCAAAATTGTTGCCTGCAGAGTTGCAAGAAGCATATGACCAGTTATTTTTAGGAGCCATGGAAATTCCAACTTCCGATATAGGTGATTTTGACAGGACGCTTCTTGAAATGAAACGACTTTCTTTGAAACGAAAAATTCGTGATCTCATACAAAATGAGAAAGACGATAACTTAAAAAGGGTTCAAGAACTTTCTGATTTATTATCTTCAGTGGAAAAAAGGTTGTTTATGGTGTAAAATACTGCTGTTGAGTTTCCCCCAAAGGGAGATGCTCTCCAAAATTTTTATTAATTTTGGCCTATCATATGCCTTTGCAACGAATTCCAAAATCAATCAAAGAACTACTCAAACAAGGTGAGGAAAATGGTTTTTTGGTTCTTGATGATATCTTCTTCGTATACCCCGACCCCGAACATCACATTGAAGAAATAGACGATCTTTTTGACAAGTCAATGAAAAAAAAGATTGATATATTTGAAAATGTTTCAACCCGAGATGAAGAAGACGCTAAAAAAACTATTGAAGAACTTGAACGAGAGCTTAAACAACTCGTTACGATTAGACATGGTGAATCACTTGATCCAATAAAAATGTATTTGAAGGAAATTGGTCAATATCCACTTCTTAAATTTGAAGATGAGATCAAACTTGCCAAGGCGTATGAAAAAGAAGATTTAGATGCACGAGAAAAGCTGATTAAGTCTAACTTACGTCTCGTTGTTTCTATTGCTAAAAAGTATCTTGGCCGTAGACTTTCATTCCTTGACCTCATTCAAGAAGGAAATCAGGGACTTATTAAAGGAGTTGAAAAGTATGACTGGCGACGTGGGTACAAATTTTCAACGTATGCAACGTGGTGGATTCGCCAAGCCATCACCCGCGCAATTGCTGATCAATCTCGTACAATTCGAATTCCAGTCCATATGGTTGATAACATCAATCGATATTACAAAATTCAACGAAAACTTATTCAAAAACTTGGCCGCGATCCCTCAAACGAAGAAGTTTCAAAGGAAATGGAAATATCGATTAAAGAAGTTGAGAATTTAATAAAAATTTCACAACACCCAAAATCGCTTTCAACCCCAATTGGAGATGACAAAGAGACAACGCTTGAACAATTTGTAGCAGATAGTGATCAACCAACGCTTTATGATACTGTCTCAAAAGAGTTTTTGAGAGATTATCTCAATGAGGTTCTTGACACACTTTCTGAACGAGAACGAAAAGTGCTCATCATGCGATTTGGACTCGATGATGGAAAAACAAAGACACTTGAAGATGTGGGAAAAGAATTTAATGTGACCCGTGAACGCATTCGACAAATTGAGGCAAAGGCAATTCGAAAACTTCGCCACCCCACCCGCGCACGTAAACTGAAGGACTTTGTAGAGTAGTATAATACGTGTCATGAACCTTACTCCCACACAAAAAAAAGCTATTTCTAACAATGAAGGTCCGCTTCTTATTATCGCTGGCGCAGGAACAGGAAAAACAACTGTACTCGTTGAGAAAATAAAATATTTAGTTTCTAAAAACCTAGCAAAACCCGAGGAAATTCTCGCACTAACTTTCACCGAGAAAGCCGCACAAGAAATAGAGGAACGCGTAGATCTCGCACTTCCAATGGGGTATTTTCAAATGCAGATAAGCACCTTCCACGCATTTTGCGACAAGATTTTACGCAACGAGATCATAAACATCGGACTTTCTCCAGCTTACACTCTTCAAACACAAGCCCAGACGATGCTATTCTTGCGCCAAAATTTACCAATCATGAATCTCACCTATTTTCGCCCACTTTCAAATCCAAACAAGTTTCTCTATGGACTCTTGCAACATTTTTCCAGGCTTCGGGATGAAGATGTGAGTCCGGAAGAGTATGATCGTTGGATAAAAAGAGGGCTCGAGAGCTCGTCAGCTGGAGGGCTTGAGGAAAAAGGGAAGTATAAAGAGCTTGCGAAAGCATACAGCGAGTTTCAGAATCTGAAAATAAAAAATAATGTGTTCGATTTTGCGGATCTCATTTATTACACGTTGAAGTTATTTAGAACACGAAAAAAAATACTTGAGCAATACCAAAATAAGTATAAGTACATTCTCGTTGATGAGTTTCAGGATACTAATATTGCACAGTATGCATTGATTAAGCTTTTAGCTCCGCCTAAAAGTAATAAAAGTTTGACTGTTATTGGAGACGACAATCAAAGTATTTATAAATTTAGAGGGGCGGCAATTTCAAACATTCTCACGTTTAAAAAAGATTATAAGAAAACAAAAACTGTTGTTCTAAATGAGAACTTCCGAAGTACACAAAAAATTCTCGATGTTGCATACAAAGTTATACAAAATAATAATCCCGACACGCTCGAATCTAAACTCGGAATTTCAAAAGAATTAAAAAGTCAACAAGGTGAAGGAGCAACAGATGATATTGAATTAAAACTCAACATGAATGTAGTTCATGAAGCAGACGCTGTAATTTCCAACATTGAAAAACGAAAAAAAGAAAATCCAAAACTTACCTTCAATGATTTTGCAATTCTCACTCGAGCAAATGCGCACATCGATCCATTTATTAAAGCGCTTTCCGCCGCAGGAATCCCATATCAGGTAAACAATCAAGGACTATTATTCAAACAACCAGAGATTAAAGATCTTATTTCATTCCTCTATATATTAAATGATGTGAATGATTCGACTGCTTTTTTTCGAGTTATTTCCATGGATATTTTTGATATTGATTCCACCGATATTGCCAAACTTGTTTCGTTTGCTCGAAAAGTTGGCGTGTCGTTTTTGGAAGCAACATCAATTTATGTAAGCTCCGAGCACGAGGATTTTCGAAATGAAAATTTTGAACAATATAAACCGTACTTACCTGTTCTGAAAATCGGTACAAAAGAAAGACTGTATAAAGTGATTACGCAAATAACCGATGGGATCTCTCGAATTAGTAAAGATAGTGCCGGACAAATTCTCTATTATTTCCTCGAAAATAGTGGCCTCATGGCAAAAATCTCGGTTATTAAAACAGAAAAGGAAGAAATAATTGCAAAAAATATCTCTCGCTTTTTTAATAAACTGAAAAGTTTTGAACTTACCCAAGTTGATGCTTCTGTAAACGCGGTTGTTGAGTATTTAACATTATGCATGGAAATGGGGGAGTCGCCCATTACTGAAAATGACGATTGGGAACAGATGGATGCGGTCAATATTCTGACTGTCCATGGTTCAAAGGGATTGGAATTTGATACTGTTTTTTTGGTAAATCTCACAAGCGGCAGATTTCCAACAATTTATAGACGTGAACAAATTCCCCTTCCTGATGGAATTATTAAAGAATTACTTCCAACTGGAGATGCACATATGCAAGAAGAACGACGACTCTTTTATGTTGGAATAACTCGGGCAAAGAATAAGCTGTTTTTGAGTGCATCATATTTTTATGGAGAAGGGAAGCGTCGTCACAAATTATCTCCCTTTATCGATGAAGCACTTGACCCAAAGCTTATTCAAAAAGCAAAAAATGAAACACTTGAGACTTTAGAACAATTACCTCTCTTTGACTTAGCAAAAATAAAAGATGACTTTGAAAAAAAGCCTGAAAAAAAATCAAAAGCGCTCTCAAAAACCAAAACACTTTTCTCATACTCACAAATTCAAACGTATCAGATTTGTCCACTTCGATATAAATATCAGTACGTTGTAAAACTACCAGTAACTGCCGGATTTGCCGCCTCATTTGGAGACTCGATGCATAAGGCTCTTCAATATTTTTATACTCTCCACTTGAAAGATATGCATCCGACCCTCGATGATTTATACGATCTGTATTATAAGTACTGGGTTCCAGTGGGGTATGGATCTAAACAGTATGAGGAGAAAGTTAAAAATGAAGGAAAAAGGTTACTTCAAGAATTTTACGATACGTACCATTCAGAAAATATTCAGATTGCCGGACTTGAACAGTGGTTTAAGATTAAGATTACAGATTCTATCTTTATTTCAGGGAAAATAGATCGCATTGACTTAATTGAAAATGACTCCATTGAAATTATCGATTATAAAACTGGAAAAGTACCGACCGATGCAGAACTCAAAAAAGAAATGCAGCTCGCCCTTTATGCACTTGCGGCAACTGATAAGTCTTTGTATGCAAAAGATCTTTCTCAAATAAAATTGACATATTATTACCTGCAAGAAAATAAGAAAATGAGTCTAACTCGAACACAAAAAGATATTGATACAGTTATTGAAACGGTTTCCCAGACTGCTCAAGCTATTCAATCCGGAAACTTTGAGCCACGAGTTGGTCCCTGGTGCGGCTTTTGTCCGTTTAAGATCAACTGCGAGGTATGGCAGTAGCAATTTAATAAAATATTTTCATAGACTTGAGCCAGGTAATTGAGATGCTTCTGAATAGAATAAATCTCCTTTATCATCATCTCTTTCACATGTAATTTGAATTATATCCTGAGGAGACATTACTATTGATGCCGCTTTATAAACACCAGTATTCCATACAGTTCTAGTTCTGGTTGGATTATGTGATTCAGGTATGAATCCGTCTCCTGTATAGAAATACTCCGCATTATTTGATCGCCGAAGGTCTTCAATTAGCGTTTGCCAAAATACTCTATCGTGACTTGCGCCATGTTTTTCGGCCGTAGCATGAGCAAAAGCATTGAATAATGGCCAGTCTCCTCCATTATGATAATCCCCTGGTAAATATTGTCGATTAAATTCTCTTGGATTTAGATAACCTCCATCTTCTGTAGCAACTACAGGTATTCCTCCAGAATTTTTTGGTAGGCTATATACTGTTTCTAAAACAATTGAATCAGAAAGTAATTGCTCTCCAAATAATGCCATAGCTAAAAATTCGCCAGTAAGCGAGCTCACATCTGTGTATGGTTGTGAACGAGAAAATTGAAGTCTACCAGACGAATGTTGCAGTTGTTGATATCCATCAACTGCCTCCGCTATTTCTGATCCATTTCCCAAACCAAGACGTGTCACTGCAACAGTTGTAGCAGCATAAATACCTTGAGTATAAGTATTAACATCAGCACGTGGAAAATGATATGTATCAAACCAACTATGCTCAGTACCTGCTGGTGAAACATATTGTCCAAATTGTGTATGAGATTGGACCCATTCCCACCGTTGTCTCCATCTTGATTGTTCATTTGCTTCAACTGGTTCTCCACTTTGAGCAAGTTTCGCTCGCCAAATAAGACCAAGCATTGTTGATTCATCGTCAAATGCCCACGTACGTGTACCTGGAAATAAACGCGTCGTTGGTAAGTGTCCAGATGTGTCAGCTTTATCAAATTGTGATAATACATGGGCTTCAAAATCAGGCTCATCAATAAATAAAGTTCCATAAAATGAATCACGAACCCAATTATCACAATGAAATGGACTAGCTCTTAAGAAAGCTTGTTTTGGCATATATACTATATTTTGATTTAATAAATCAAATGCGGGCTGAAGATGTTCATGAATTTCTTTTTGTCTTTCAAGGTTATCCTGAATCCTTCGAAGTTCAGGAGTTAAAAAAGGGGCCGTTAGTACATTGATCGCTCGTACGTCAGTTCCTAAAGTATGGTATGCTCTTCGTGTACCAACTCCAAGTGGAGTTTTCGGTCCAGTTTCAAATTCTGGCTGTGATAAATGCAACAAACCTTCGATATTTTTAGACATTGGGAGCAATTATAGCAAAAGAATAACAATATAGAGAGATTATTATTATATTCATCCCATCCTCATTACCTTCTTCCTTACGTTGTATGCAATATTATATATATTATACAGCAGGGGAGACACGATGAGATCTCGCCCACTGACGAGTTCTACAAACTTCGTCCCATACCCTTCCTTAAATCGGGTAAACCCCGCCCACGGATCATTTTGCTCATAGTTTGGCGGCAGTGAGCCCCACATATCAAACCGCGTACAACCATGTTTTTTTCCAAAAAGAATCGCTTCCCACATGAGCAAATTTGGTGCCATGAGGTTGCGATAATCAACGGATGAACCACCATACGGATAGTATAAGACGTCGTTAAATGTAAATAATTCATAAGAGGCGAGGGGAGTGTTTCCCCGAAACGCAATTAAAATATGCGCAATCCCCTCTTTAAAATTGTTAAAGATGGTTTCATGATATTTTTTATTATGTCCATAATACTGTTGCCTACTGGCAGTGCCAAAGTACAGTCCTACAAAGACGTTAAATCCAGTTTCGTTTGTCATTTCCCGCACTACAATTCCATTTTTTTGTGCAACTTTTATGTTATACCGTGTTTTTGGTTTTAATTTTTTCATCAACTCCTCTTCAGAAAGTCGTAGATCGAGCATTTGTGTCCATTTGGGAAATAGTGGATGCGGTGACTTAACAAGATGTGGATGATATGACTGGCTCGGCTGGCCTTTTTCTACATACGGCTCAACTTTTATAAAAATACAATTTCGTCTTTGACCTCCAATTTGTAAAAAATGAAGAACATCTTTGTTAGGAAATACTGATCGAGGTAGATACCCAATTTTGAATGGAATTTTGGGAATCTTGTGAAACGTTACCTGAAACACATTCTTTAACACGTCATCACGAAACTCCCCAATTCGCAACACCTCAATCCCCATTTTTTTGCGCGCCTCTCCCCATTCCCACGACTGCAACGGATGTGGGGCAACCCGATTATATTTTTCCCTATCAAAGTCGTCTTTTATGATTTCTATTTTCATAAGCTAATTTAAGGTTTATTAATTATAAACATATATAAGCGTAGATACCCGTTTTGAGAACAACTGGGGTGCCAGTTTTAAGCGGGGGTCCCCACTTGTTCGAGAAACTGGGTATCAAGCGATCTTACTGACTTCCACGAGCTTCACACCGAGATCCTTCACCGCCAGCCGGCGGTTCAGGATGACAGAGTATCTAGCTCTCTAGCCCTCCAGCTCTCTACTTTCATCTATAAACCTCGATACCTGCGCATAACTACTTCTTCCAAACGCAAACCGTCTCCCCACATACGTTATAAATAATTTTCGCATCGCACGCGTTATTCCAACGTAAAAAAGCCTGCGTTCTTCTTCAAGTTCATACAAATCATCAACTGATCGGCTATGCGGCAAGATCCCTTCTTCAAGTCCAATTATAAACACAAACGGAAACTCCAGCCCCTTTGCCTGATGAAGCGTCATCAAATGCACTCCCTTTTTGCCTTGAGCCTGTCGAAGAGTCTTCTCATTTTGAGAGTATTCCGATTCAACGAGCGCCACTTGTTCCAAAAACTCTCCAATCTTATTATGCGTTGTAGCTACGACCCGAAGTTCTTTAATATTTTCAAGCCGTGAAAAATCTTCCTCTGTTTCTCCATTATACAGATCACCATACTTAGTTTGTAGTAAAATCGCATCCAAAATATCCACACTGTCAGCCTCTTCTAATTTATCTTTGTAAAGCTCATATACTTTTTCAAATTGCTCAAACCTGCGTTTCCCAATTTTTACTGCTCGATCGCTTGAAATCTCATCGTCCGGGTTCATTACAAGACGCATATACGAAAGTAAGTCTTTTATTTCTTTCCGCTCATAGAATCTCGTTCCTCCAATTAATACATACGGAATTCCCATATGTAAAAATGATTCTTCCACCGCCCGAGACTGTGCGTTGATTCGATATAGAACTGCAAAGTCCTGATACTTGCATTCTCCTCCTTGAACAAGATTTTCAATTTGTCCTGCAACGTAGAGGCCCTCGTATTCTTCGTTATCAAGCTTTTCTATCTCGACAAGCTCCCCTCTCCCCTTTTGTGTAAAAACTTTGAGAATTGGGTGCGTGTGATTTTGATTAATTACATTATATGCAAAATCAAGAATATTTTGTGTTGACCGATAATTTTCTTTCAAATAAAACGTTTCACAATTTTCAAAATTTTCTTTAAACTTCTCAAGATTTCTAATCTGTGCACCACGCCATGAATAGATACTTTGGGAGAAGTCGCCAACAATTGTTACATTATTTTCTTTCTTTCCGAGTTGCCGAGTAAGTTGATACTGTGCGAAATTTGTATCTTGAAATTCATCAACAAGGATGTACTTAAATTGTTGGTGATACTTATCAAGAATTTCTGGATGCTTATCAAAGAGCATAACGGTTTTGTAAATTAAATCATCAAAATCAACCGCATTATTTTTCTCAAGTCGTTTTTGGTACGCACTGTATACTGGGCCAACCATTCGGCCAATAAAGTCTTTAAACATTTCAGCATATTTTTCAGGAGAAATAAGTTCATCTTTTGCTGAAGAAATTCTCCCCAAAAAAAAATTTCCCGTGTATCTTTTATCAATATCTTGATCAACTAGTACCTTTTTTATAAGATTTTCTTGATCATCCCGGTCATAAATAACAAAATTTGACCCAATACCATCAACTGCACCGTACCTGCGGAGAACTCGTACACAAAATGAGTGAAACGTTCCAACAAATCCAATCGTGACTTCCTCTTTATATAGCCGCTCCTTCATCTCACCAGCCGCTTTATTCGTGAAGGTTATAAGAATAATCGAGGATTGTGGAACTTTGTCGTTCTTAATTAGATTGACAACTTTTTTAATGAGAACACGCGTTTTACCCGATCCAGCCCCAGCAAGAATAAGAGATGGGCCAGATGTATGCATTACCGCTTTTTTTTGTGCTTCATTTAGTTCGTTGAATAGCTCACACTTCATGGTATATAATCTTACCATGAAATACGTCGTAGCAAACCTCAAAGCACACAAAAGTGTCGATGAGACAATGGCCTGGTTACACGAGTTTATGGCCCAAGACCTCGAGAAGTTTTCAAATATCGTTGAAATTATTATCGCTCCCTCGTTTCTCGCACTTGAAAGCACATATAAAATCCTCAAAGATTTATCTATCAGTCTTTGCAGTCAAGATCTCTCTTCCCTTTCACCCGGCGCGTATACGGGTGAGGTTAGCGCACAAGCACTCAAATCATTTGTGAAGTATACACTTATTGGTCATAGCGAGCGCAGAAGAGTACTTAAAGAATCAGATGAGCTCCTCAACCAAAAGGTTGTTCAAGCAAATAGTGCGGGTATTATTCCAATTTACTTTATGAATGGTGAAAACACAGATGTTCCAGCGAATGTACATCACATAGTGTATGAACCAGCAGGAGCAATTGGAGTTGGAAATGAAATAAGTATCGATCATGTTATTGAGATTAGAAAGCAAGCTGATCCTGAAAATAAATATACTTTTTTTTATGGAGGATCAGTGTCACCAGAAAATGCTGAAACATATATAAATAATGAAACGATTGATGGAGTGATTATTGGTACCGAGGCACTAGATCCTATTCGTTTTTACAAAATACTCTGCACTATCATTTAAATGAATAGAAAAAGGTTTAAAGTATCGCTTTTTTTGCTTTTTTTAATAACTATTCTTGGATTTTTATTATTTCCGTACTATCAATTTGTTGGGCGAGTGACCGGAAGATCTCCAATTGCACTTCTTTTATTAAATAATCACTTTAAAAAAACAAATAACACGGTAAATATTTTATTACTTGGAAAGGCTGGCGGAAACAATGATGGTCCAAATCTCACCGATTCAATAACAGTTGCTTCATACAACCTCAACACTAAAAAAGTGTATCTCATCTCAATTCCCCGTGATATTTGGAGTCAAACCCTCAACGAAAAAATTAATGCGGCATATGCATTTGGAGAAGCTAAGAAAGCAGGTGGAGGAATGATACTTTCGTCAGCCGAAATTGGGTCTGTTGTTGATCTGCCAATTCATTATGCAATTGTTATCGATTTTGAGAAGTTTCAAACAATAATTGATTCAGTTGGAGGAGTTGATGTGGATGTTACGCATTCATTTGTTGATAACAAGTATCCACGCCCGGGGAAAGAAAATGATACGTGTAACGGTGATCCGGAGTATCTGTGTCGATACGAAACGATTAGTTTTCAAGCAGGAATGCATCATATGAATGGTGAAACAGCGCTTAAATTTGCCCGTTCTCGTAATGCAGAAGGTGATGAAGGGTCTGATTTTGCTCGTAGTGCTCGTCAGCAAAAAATATTTCAGTCACTTAGAGTAAAAGCACAACAAATTGCAAAAAGTGGAAATTTAAAAAAAATTGAAGCGTTATATAATTCCTTTGATCGTGCCATCGAAAGAAATATTAAAAACGATGAAGTGGCTTTTTTAGCTAAAAAAATAGTTTTTAGTGGTGGAATTCATGAAATTACTGTACCGCTACCTGAAGATTTATTCATCGTTCCGAACGTTACTGATTATTACGGAAAATATGTACTTATCCCCGCAACGGGAAACTTTGATAGGATTCATGAATATGTGAAATGTGCTCTTTTGGATAAAGAGATTTGCTTACAAAGCTAATGCCAATGCTAAAAAAATAATTGGAATAACTGCAAAAAATATACTTGCTTGAAAATTTCCGGAAACTACCAGAGTTGGTTCACTTGTTAGTGAAGACATAGTTGTAATCGTTGCAGATTGTGAAGAAATAGTTGATGAAGAGACGGTGTCGGTGACCTGCCCTGTTGGAGAAGGTACTTGAGAAGGAGAGGAGTCAGCCTGCCCGCCGGTGCCTGAGCTAGCTTCAGTAGGCGATGGCAGACGAGAAAATGTTTCGGTGTTTGGATCAAATGGAATTTCTTTTTGTTCGTTAAATGGAGAGGTGGGCTGAACGCTTATAATTTCAATTACTTGTGTTGGAACTGGAGTTACGACTTTTGCTGTTTCTTTTATTTTTTTGGGAGTTTTTGAAAGTGTAAATCCGAGGATGATAATAATAACTAAAATCAATAAGACTCCAAGTAAAATAAAAATGAGTGTTTTATTTACCGGAGAAGTAATCGTCTCTTCTAATTGATGCATATTTAATGGAGTTGCATGCATTTGAGGATCGCCTGTTGCATTCCCATCAAAATCAGGAATCACTGGATTAATTGTTGTAGTTTTTTTATGAAAAAAAAGATGACGGAGTTCAAAAAGAAGCACGAAAATTGTTATGATAAATGCAACGATAGCAATCAAATTAACTGATTTAATAAGTTCTACAAAATCCATACATTCTTGCTACTAATTTAAAATAAGAGAATAATACCTGCGCCCAAAAGCATGAGTGCTATTCCAGAAATTCCAAATAACTCAAATCCAATACCCGAGGGAATAAGTGTAGGTCCCGTAGTTGGTCCACCTGTTACCCCCACAGTTGGAGTAATCACCGGCACATCTGTTGGAACGCTTGTTGGAGTCAAGCTCGCTGATCCCGTGGCCTCACCAAGTACATCTTGACCACTTTTTGGAATATTAAATACACGAGTGGCAGTAAGTACTTTTTGATTTGTATCAATGCTTTTTGCAATGACCGTTTGAGCTCCAACTTTAAGATTAAATTTTGGAACAAATTCCCAAAGTCCTGCAGTATCCGATTTTATTTCAAACGATCGTGTTTCTTTGGGAAAAGAAAGTGTAACAGATGTGTTTGGAGGCGCGCTCCCTTTGAAAAGTGGTCGAAAACCTGGAATAACCGCACTATCTTTGGGGTAATAAATAGCCAAAATTGACGTTTTAGAGTCTTTACTTATACCTGTTTGTGCCCCCAAAATAACTTGTGGTTCTTGTGGAAGTGAGGATACAAGATTACTATTTTCTCCAAGTTTTACCGAATTTTGAAATGGGCTTACCGCAGAAATTGGTGCAGTAATAAATGAAGAAAGTCCAGATTCATTCTCAAATTGAAGATTGACTATTTCAGTTCGAGCGGGATTGTATAGTTCAAATGTTTCTCCGTTGTATAAACAGCAAAGAGAAATTAAAAAACTACCATCAGATTTCGTAAATGCACCCATACGTTGACCTTTTCCAACACGAACTTTCAAAAATACATCGGGAATTGGATTACCTGCCGTATCCACTACTTTTCCATACAGCGGAGGAAGCGTGGTTGAAATTGCACTTGTCATGAGCGTCGTGAATGAAGTGTATGGTTGTTGATTTGATCCAAACAAAACATTTTCATGATTAATTTGAAGAAAATACGTTGTTTTGGCAATTAAGTTTTTTAGCGAGAAAAAATGTAGTCGTCGAGGAATTTTGCTTGATTCTATATCGTGTATATCAAGAACAGTATTTTTAGTTCCTGCAGTGTCCCAATAGATGAGTGTGTCAATAGATGGTTTTTCTGTTTTCCAATAAATATCGGTGCTCGTAGCTGTTTGATTGAGAATTTCAACAACAACCGGCCGACTAGTATTACCAAGTGCATCTGGAGAAGAAGTTTGTTTGTGTAAGAAGAAAAAGGGGATCGAAAAAATAAGTCCTACAACAAGTACTACTAGAATTCCTGGTACGCGCCTTTCATTTGTATATAATTTATAATAGTCGCTCATTATTCGTGTCTTTTTTGCAAAATATCTAATATAGTCACATCTATTTTAGAAGTTCCTAATGTACTTACCGGTGATTCAACTGCCATAAATTTCTGGGTTGTTGAAATATGATAGATGTCAGCAACAATCCATGTCATTATGGTGACAAATATGGTTATTGAGACAATTAATAATTCTTTTTGGTTCATAGTTATAGATAAAACAAATCAAGTGATATTTCTAGTCGAACGTGAGCACTTTCTGATGCATTCTGGTTTGTTTTCAATATATGTAAATTTTTAATCACTTTTATTCTTCGTTGACTTGATAATTCCTTGAAAAAAGCAGTCGTTTGATCATAATTTCCTTCTAGTACCATTGCTACAGTATATTGTGAGGGGATTTTTCCATTAGAAACTAAATTCACATTTGTTGTATTTAATTGTAGGATACTTACTCCCGCTGCTGCTGCTGAATTTTTTAACGACTGAAATAAAACTGCTATTTTTGGTGTTGAAGGAAGTGCTTGATCAAGTAAATAAATGCGATCTCGTATTTGTTCCAGTTGACTCTGGAGATCGACTAATTGATTTAATTCAGCCTCATAGGTGTCGTTAACAACCCGCAAGTCTTTTTCTTCACGTTGCAATGAAAAAGCTATTGAAATAACCGGTTTTATAACAAAGAGTGCAAAAAAAGACGAAATAAGAAAAAAGAGCGTCACATATGTATAGTCCTTAACTTTTTTATTTGAACTTATATTTTTTGCAATTTCTTTTATATTCATACGTCAAGTGCTATTGAAAAAATAAAACCATTAGTATCTTTTATAACCGTATCAATTTTTACCTTCGAGAACCGCTTGTCCTTGGAAAGCGTCGTATTTAGGTACTGAATTACTGCAATTGATGTCGCATGTGCTTTAAGTGTAATTCCATTCTCATTAATTCCAAAATCAAAAAGAATTACACCATCGGGAATTTTTGAAAGGACATCATTTATGAGAGAATTTACTTCGTTTTCTTTAGAAAGCTCTTTTTTTATAGAATCTGTCTTCAGACTTACTGCTTGAGCCTCAATTACAATTGGTTTTGTAATCTTAATTATTTCTTGTTTTTGAGTAACTTTCTCTTTTAAATCTACAATTTGCTGATCAATACTAAACCGGAAGAAAAAAACGATAATAACAACAATTTGAGTTATTACAATAATATAGCGTAAATAATGAAGCGCAAAATACAAAATCTTCTCGGTAACACCGCGTTCCTTCTCTCCTAATAGATTAATACCATGTTTACTCATTTTTTCTTATTAGCGCTTTTTGCAACTCTTGATTTGAGTCGTGCGGCTTTATTTTTGTGAATAACGCGCTTTTTGGCAGCTTTATCTATTAGTGAAGATGCTTTTGAGAGTAACGATTTTGTCTTTGCACCCTTTGATGCGACACTTTTCTTTACAGCTTTCACTACTATTTTATATTTTTTCTTTGCAACTAGGTTACGACCTGTACGCACTTTATCTTTTCTAAGCTTTTTTTTGGCAGATTTTATTATTGGCATAAAAATCACCCCCTTTATTAAGTGTAATTAATAGTCGTGGAATATACAATATGATGAGTATAGCAGATGGGAGAGGTTAAGAGGAGGTGATGGGGAGATAGGGTGGGGCAGAGGAGAGGAAGAGATGAGAAAAACAGAGAGGGAGACTTCTGCTTTTTTCCCATCCTCCTTTCTCCACTCCTCTCATCCCCCCTATCTCCCTATCCTCTCCTCCCCTCCTCTCTCCCAAATGATATAATCAAACATAATGGACACCTTTCTGAACAATACCAAAAAAATCATTTTTCATAGGCAAAAGGATATTTTATCTTCAGCACTTATCCTATCGCTCATGACACTTTTATCAAGTATTTTTGGCTTTGTAAGGCTCCATACACTTGCCTCATTTTACACTAAAGAACAACTTGGCCTCTTTTTTGCAGCTTTTCGCATTCCTGATTTCGTTTTTGAAATACTTATAACCGGAGCACTTTCAAGCGCATTTATACCTCTATTTGTCAAATATAAACAAGATGATTTGAAACTTTCTGAAAATATCTCAAGCATCATTAATTTTGTCCTTGTTGCAATGATATTTTTCGTAATTATTATTATTTTTAGTACTCCATTATTAACCCCCATCGTAACACCTGGATTTGATCGTGAAAAGACGATGCTTGTTATTTCATTTACTCAAATTTTGCTTGTTTGTCAATTACCACTTCTTGTTATTGGTAATATTTTGTCTGGAATTTCTCAGGCAAGTAAAATTTTTGTAATTACGGCGATTGCCCCCGTTGTATATAACCTTGGTATTATTTTTGGGACTATTTTTCTTTCTTCCTCACTTGGAATATATGCACCTGTTGTCGGTGTGATTATTGGAAGTATTTTATTTTTGGCAACACAAATACCAATTGTATTTTTTGTCTCTTTTAAATATCAAATACGCGCATTTAGGAAAAGTGCTCTACATGAATTTGTCCATCTTTTTACTCCACGTATGCTTTCTGTTCTAACAACTCAAATTGATCTTTTTGTAGATCTTGCCCTTGCAAGTCTTTTTGGTCCTGCAGGAGTGACAATTTTTGTGTTTGCACAAAGATTGCAATTTTTTCCCGTATCGTTTTTTGGCATGTCGTTTGGACAAGCATCCCTCCCCTATTTAAGCGATTTATATAAAGAGAATAAGCTTGAAGAAATACGAAAAATATTTATAAACTCAATATTACAATTATTATTTTTATCAATCCCCGTATCGTTTTTTTTTATTTTTGCCCGGACTCCAATCGTACGATTCTTTGTTGGAGGACAAAAATTTGACTGGGAGGGTACGGTAAAAACCGCACGTGTATTGTCATATTTTGCAGTGTCTATACCATTTCATACGCTTTTCTATTTTGTAACCCGAGCATTTTATGCTACTCATAATACTAAAATACCTTTTTTTGTAAATTTTTCATCGAGCATTATTAACACCGTATTGAGCATTCTTTTGATTGTATATTTAAAATTACCTGTTTGGTATTTGGGTATGAGCTTCTCAATTACTATGATTTTGAATATTTCAGTACTCTTATTCTTGTTTCGTAGAGAAATCGGTGGCTTTGAACTTAAAAAACTTTTACTAAACACATCGAAAATCTATTTTATTGCCGCAATTTCTGCCGCAGTATCTTTTCCTGCAATGAAACTTATCGATGGGCTTATTCTCGATACTTCTCGTACAATAAACCTATTCCTCTTGCTTATTATTATAGGTACAACGTATACTGGTGTTTATCTTTTTCTTTCATGGTTATTTACGATTGAAGAAATTTATTTACTTGGAAATTTATTAATTAAGATTCGAGATATTAAACGTATATTAGTTGAAATGTGGACATCTGATTAAAATCTATGAAAAGCAATGCAAATACAAACAAATTAAATGCTATCGAAACAATAAAAAAGAAACTTATTGGTAAAACATTAACGTACCATGAAATATTCAATTTAATGGACGAAATTGCACACCATAAGATGGGTGACATTCTTACTACCTATTTCGTAGCTTCTTCTTTTCAACAAGGATTTTCCGAAGAAGAACTGTACCATTTCACAAAGGCAATGGTTGAAACAGGTAAGAAAATAAAATTTGATGGAATTGTTGCCGATAAACACTGCATAGGTGGAATTGCAGGAACGCGCACAAGTATGATTATTGTTCCGATTATTGCCGCGGCAGGCTTTAAAATTCCCAAACTCTCCTCACGGGCAATTACCTCTCCGGCAGGAACTGCCGACAGTATGGAAACACTTGCCCAAGTAAGTTTTAAAGTAGATAAGGTTCATGATATTGTTGAAAAAGTTGGTGGGTGTATTGTGTGGAATGGAAACATGGGAATTGCCCCTGCTGACGACATTATTATTCAAGTAGAAGAGCCGCTTTCTTTTGAATCATATGATAAGGTAATTGTATCAATAATGGCAAAAAAAATTGCCGTTTCAGCAAATCACCTTATTCTAGATATTCCAGTTGGAGCTACTATGAAGGTCCGTAATACAGAAGACGCAGAGAAAATCGCAGCAAAGTTTAAACGACTTGCAAAACGATTTAATATAGAAATAACAATTGATATAAATTATATGTATGAACCTGCAGGTCGTGGTGTAGGGCCGGCACTTGAGGCCTTAGACGTACTTTATATATTAGAACAAAGTCCGCTTAGACCAATTAATCTTGAAAAAAAGGCGCTTCGGCTAACTGGTAAATTATTGGATAGTTGCTTTAAGCATGCTCAGATTGATAAAGATGGGGAAAAAGAGGCATTACATTTATTACAAAGCGGGCAGGCACTAAAAAAATTCAAAGAAATAATTAAAGCACAAGATGGTGACGATCACGTTACATCACGTTCATTTACTATAAAAGGACACAATGCAGAGCTTAAAGCAATTCATTCAGGAAAAATTTCAAAAGTTAATAACTTTAATATAAACACAATCGCACGAATACTTGGTGCGCCTGAAGATCAATATGCTGGTATTTACTTGTTGAAAAGACGAGGAGAATCAATTAAAAAAGGTGAAGCACTTTTACGATTTCACTCAACAGATAAATATAAGCTAAAAGAAGCACAAGATACAATTATCAATATTCCAATATATACAATAGAAAAATGAGACTAAAAAAAAGTTATATATTTATTTGCATTTTCGTAATTATTTCTATCGGATTCTTCCTTTTTTACAAGGAAGGAAGTTTACCGGTAAATAAAACGGATAAAGGAACAAGACTTTTTGTGATAAATCGTGGGGATGGCCTTATTAATATCACTAATCGGCTTGATAAAGAGGGTCTGATACGAAGTAAAACTGTTTTCTACATAATCACTCGACTTAACGGACTAGAGAATAAAATAGAGGCTGGTGATTTTCGCCTTTCACCTTCAATGACCAGTGAACAGATTGCAAAAACCCTTACGAAAGGTACACTTGATATATGGGTCACCGTTATTGAAGGGTTGCGCCGGGAAGAAATTGCCGATATTCTTTCTGAAACCCATGGAATTGACAAATTGGAATTTATGGATAAGGCAGTTGAAGGATATCTTTTCCCCGATACGTACCTTATTCCAAAAGATGCATCTGTTGATATGATTCTTTCAATTTTTAAAAATAATTTCGATTCAAAATATAACGGAAATATAGAGTCACTTGCACAAAAAAAACAGCTGAATCGAATGCAAGTTATTACCTTAGCATCCCTTGTTGAAAAAGAAGCTCGCAGTTTTGAAAATCGAACAATTGTGGCATCAATTATGCTAAAACGATATAAAAATGGGTGGCCTTTAGATCTCGATGCCACTGTCCAGTATGCACTTGGTTACCAATCCGATTCAAAAACATGGTGGAAAAAAAATTTGACAAGAGAAGATATTAAAATAAATTCTTTATACAATACCTATAAAAATGCCGGTCTTCCACCAGGTCCAATTTGCAATCCGGGTCTTGATTCAATAAAAGCAGTCCTTGCCGCAGACGAAAAAACTCCCTATTGGTTTTACATTTCCTCTCGGGACGGATCGGTTATGCATTATGCGCAAACACAAGAAGAACATGATGAGAATATTAGAAAATATTTAAATTAAATATCCCCCATCGCTTCTGGTTCAGCACCATCATCTATCGCACTCTGGCGACGAAGCACTTCGCGCGGTTTTGATCCTTCGGCGCCGCTCACAAATCCTTCTTCTTCAAGCTGATCAAGAAGCTTAGCCGCACGAGCGTACCCAATAGAAAGTTTGCGTTGTAAAAGCGAAGACGATGCTTTTCCAAATGAACTTATTACATCGATAGCTTGATTGAAAAGTGCATCATGGTTTTCGTTCCCACTCCCAACTGTCCTTCCCCCACTTCCTTTGAGTGCAACATCTTGATTTACAACTTCTTCAGTGTAGTGAACTGCAGGAACATTTTGCTTTATGAAAGTTACAACAGCCGCCGCATCTTTTTCTGAAAGAAAAGGACTTTGAATACGACGTGGTTTAGCTTGATCTGGAGGCAAAAATAACATATCTCCTTTCCCTAAAAGCTTTTCAGCGCCTGGCGTGTCGAGGACAACACGAGAGTCGATCATACTCGCTACATTGAATGCTATCCGTGACGGGATATTTGCCTTCATGAGTCCGGTAATAACATCGACCGATGGTCGCTGGGTAGCAAGAATCAGATGAATTCCGGTTGCACGTGCCATTTGGGCAATTCTAGTAATAAGCTCTTCTGCATCCCGCGCAGAAAACATCATAAGGTCTGCAAGCTCATCTATAATAAAAATTATGTACGGATACTTTTCCACTCCAGTTATTTGATTATATCCTTCAATATTTCGAGCACTCATTTTGGCAAATTGTTTGTACCTATTTTCCATCTCGCCCACTGTCCATTTGAGTGCAGAAATTATCTTTTCTGGATCAACAATAACTTCAGTCATCAGATGGGGAATTCCGTTGTACAGTCCTAGTTCAACCCGTTTTGGATCAACAAGGATGAGACGAAGGTCAGATGGTTTGGTACGAAACAAAAATGAACAAATCCACGCATTTAGAATAACTGACTTTCCCGCCCCTGTTGTTCCGGCAATAAGTACATGTGGCATTCTGCCAATATCAACAACTTGTGGGGTTCCCGAAACATCCAGGCCCAAGGGAACAAGGAGAGGGTTATTACTTTTTGTCATTATATCCTCGCCAAGCATGCGTTTGAGTGCGACAATTTCCCCTTTCTTATTTGGAATTTCTATCCCAACAAGTGAGCGGCCTGGAATTGGTGCCTCTATACGAACTTGGCCTGTAGATGCTGCAATAGCAAGCGCAAGATCATTTGAAAGTGCAGTAATTTTTGAAAGTTTGGTTCCCATGACAATCTCAAGCGCGTATTGAGTAACCGTGGGACCTTTATTTACCTCAACAACTCGGGCACGAATTCCAAAACTATCAAGTGTGCGCTCAATAATTTCAGAGTTCTTCTTAACATCGCCACGGTCTGCCTCGGTTTGTTCAATATCAGAAAGTAGAGAAAGTGGTGGAAAAACCCACTGCGACTGTGTTTTGGAAAGTGGGCGTATCGTCAGTTCGCCTTGACTATTGGGCAGTGCATGTGTTGGTACAGTAACAGGTCTTCTCTTATCTTGAATGTATTCATTATCTGATTCTGATTTTGATTGTCGTTTTGAAAATAAATCCGATTGTTTTTTTAGTCCTTCAATGAATGATTTAACTATTCCAGCAATGAAAACGAGGAACGCATCGATCGAAGTATTTAAAAATACAATCCCTCCAACAACAATCGTCGTAAAGAGGATAATGAGAGCACCAAAAAGTGAAAAGTCTTGTTTGAGATTATCAAATACAACATTTCCATAACTACCTGAATGTGTAAGTCCAAGTACACCGATAAAAAGAAGTAAAAGTCCAAGTGTAATATGAGGTCTAATAATTTTCAGTTTTTTTGAATTAAAAAAATGGGTGCCTAAAAGAAGTAATAAAATAGGAACAAATAGTGAAACTGTTCCAAATCCATCTGCGAGCTTAGCGTTAATGGTAATTAAAATCGATCCTTGTTGTAAATATGAAAGCAAAAGGAGTAAAGAAAACCCAATAAGAAGGAAGCCAAGTATCGTAAAAAAAGAGCGCTGATTAATTTTTAATTTCAAGAAAGGGAGTTTGATTTTGAAAAATTTCTTAGTCCTGGCCATATACATCAATTATTGTAAGCTATAGTGTGCGAGAATGTCAAAGGAATTACAAATGCACCTTAAATACTTCGATTATTCGAATAATCGAAGTATTTATGAGTTATTTATTTTTCATCCAAAAATATTTATGGAGATGCTATAATTTCGGGTATGAAAGATGCTCGAGAAAAAAAGATTGGAGTTGGAACGGGAGTACTTATCCTAAACAAAGGAAAAGTTCTACTTGGAAAACGAAATCAAGATCCAAAAAAAACCTCGAGTCTTCTCCATGGAGATGGTACATGGACAATGCCTGGAGGAAAGCTTGATTTTGGTGAATCGTTTGAAGAAGGCGCAAAACGAGAGACACTTGAAGAAACTGGACTGATTTTAAATGAAATCGAGATTGTTTGCGTAAACAACGATATTGTAGATACTGCACATTTTGTGACAATCGGAGTCTTATGTAGAGATGATTTTGAAGGCCAGCCACGAGTTATGGAGCCTGAAAAAATCACCGATTGGCAATGGTTTGATCTAAAGAATCTTCCCGCTCCACTCTATTTTCCAAGTCAACGAGTTCTCGATAACTATTTAAAACAAAAGTTTTACATTTCAAGATAATTTCTTCCTCACCCCGACTTATTCTGATTGTTTTGGAATCATCATCAGGTTAATTCTGCCCATGCTGTCAACTTGGTCGACTTTCACCCGTACTCTGTCTCCAATTTGAACTACATCGTGCGGATCTTTCACAAATCCGCTTCCCATTTTGGAAACATGCACCAGTCCTTCTTTTCCAGGTAAGAATTCAACAAATGCTCCGAATTGGAGTATTCGCTTCACCTCTCCCTCAAATTCTTCCCCAATCTGGACCTGTCGATAGACGTTTGCAACAAGGTCTACGGCAATATCGACCATTTTTCGATCAACTCCAGAAATACTGACTTTTCCGTCATCCGTAATATTAATCTCGGTTTGGGTTTGAGCGATGATTCGCTTAATATTCTTTCCTCCCGGACCGATAATTTCTCCAATTTTGTCTTCAGGTGGCGTAAGAATGACTACTTTTGGTGCAAATGGAGATACGTCTCCTCGGGGCCGATCAATGACTTTATGCATCGCTTCAAGGATGTGAAGCCGAGCAACATTTCCCTGAGTAAAGATTTTCTCAATCATGTCCTTTGTGAGGCCGCGATTTTTAACATCAAGTTGAATTGCTGTAATTCCTGTCTTTGTTCCAGCAATCTTGAAGTCCATTTCGCCTGCAAAATCTTCAAGTCCCACGATATCGGTGAGAACCACGTATTCTGAGTCAGACTTGGTGACAATTCCCATGGCAACCCCCGCTACAGCTTCTTTAATTAATACTCCAGCATCCATGAGGGCGAGTGAGGAGCCACACACCGATCCCATAGAACTTGATCCGTTCTCTGCTAAAATTTCTGAAACCACTCGCATGGCATATGGGAATTCTTCAAGAGATGGTAAAACCGGCTCTATTGCTTTTTCAGCCAAAGCTCCATGTCCAATAGCACGCCGGGACGGACTCATCATACGACCAACCGTTCCATATGAGTATGGACCGTCAGAGTAGTGATGAATGTACCGTTTGGTTTCCGTTCCTTCCGGACCCTCGATAGTTTGTTCAAGTGTTGAGGAACCAAGCGTCACGGTTGAAAGTACTTGTGTTTGACCACGTTGGAAAAGTGCTGATCCATGTGTTCGAGGTAAAAGAGAAGTCTCCACATAAAGCTCACGTACTTCATCAACCGCTCGACCATCCGGTCGTTTCTTGTTTTCAAGAATGTCACTTTTAATAAACGCATAATTATATGTTGTGAGTGCAGCAGAGATTTCCTTCTTGTCGTACTTTTCATCCAATTTTGTGTATAAATCATCAATGATTTCATTGAGTAACACGCTATCAGATCCGGCTGTTCGAGCAGACTGGGCAATCGCTTTTTCAATCAAATCTTTATATTCCTTCTTAATAAGCGAGACAATTTCATCGTATGTCTCACTTTCTTTTACAACTTGCTTTTCTCTACCAATCTTCTCTCGCAAAGTCTTGATAAAGTCGACTATTTTCTTGTTTTCTTGTTTTGCCATCTCAATTCCCTCCTTGATTATATCTTCGGAAACCATTTGAGATTCAGCTTCGATCATTAGAACCTTTTCTTCTGTTGAAGACACAACAAGATCAAGAATTGAATGTTGCTGTTCCAAATCAGTTGGATTTAAGATAAGTCCGCCATCGCCGTTTTCGGTTGATGATTTAACATATCCAACACGCATGGTGCTAATAGGACCTTCCCAAGGAACACTTGAAACATGAAGTGCGGCAGAAACTGCAATTGCTGATAGAATTTCTGGGGAATTTTCACTGTCTACTGAAAGTAGTGTGATCACAACTTGGACTTGATTTTTATAATTTTTAGGAAAAAGTGGGCGAATTGAGCGATCGATGAGTCGACCGGTAAGAACTGCCTCATCAGATGGTCGTCCTTCTCGTTTTACCCAGCGAGAACCTTTGATAATGCCTCCAGCATAGAGCTTTTCAGCATACTCTACAGAAAGGGGAAAATAATCCAAATTTGGATTTTCCTCTCCAACGGCGACAGTTACCAGAACTGCAGTGTCACCAAGTGTGGCATATACCGATGAGTCTACAGCTTGTGCTAACTTGCCAAACTGAAGCGTAAGTTTTTTATCGTCTATGACGATAGATTCTTCAATCTTGTTCATAAGAAAAATATGTATGTTTACGGATGCGATTTTTCGAGGTTGGATATTGAGATTCGAAGCTAGTCCAGCTGTGCCGAGATCTAATTTCCAATTTCAACATCCAAATTGAACCTCTTTTGTAAACCGTTTCCGAAAGCAAAATTAGTAATAATTAAGAGACGTTACTTTGACAAGTTCACTTTTTTGATTAAGTCCTTGTACCGATCACTATCTTTTTCCGCTAAATAATTAACTATTCGTCGTCGTTTTGAAATAACCTTTAATAATCCTCGTCGTGAATGATTATCCTTTGGATTTTGTTCCAAATGTAGGGTCAAATTCAGAATTTTGTGTGTTGCAAGCGCCACTTGAACTTCCGGAGACCCGGTATCACCATCTTTGGTCGCAAATTCTTTAATAAGGTCCTCTTTGCTTGATGTTGTGATCCAATCAGACACCTTACTTGCTTCAGCTTTTACTTCTTTTGAAGTTTTAACAACCTCGACCTTTTCAACTTTTGGAGCTTTTTCAGCTATTTTCTTTTCCACAACAGGCGCCTTTGCGACTGTCTTTTTAGCTTGAGTTTTTACCTCGGGTTTCTTCGGAGCTACTTTCTTGCCCTGAGCTTGTCGAAGGGCTACTTTCTTTTCTGCCATAATTACGTAAATTATACTGGAAAGAGCTCGTTTATGCAACTGAAGGATTAATTTTCTCTCACTTTGCAAAAGTCGTGCCTATTCACCTTAAAGGTGAAATAGGCATATTATTAAGAATTTTCTAATCTTTTATCTACTTCTATCAACAATTTATTGAGCGTTTCTATGTCCAAATCTTCATCCCCTTCAAAATTAATACCTCTCTCGTGTAAAATTTCAAAGACTCTTCTCCATCTCTCTTGAAAATATTCTGCATCAATTTTTCTTATAATGGTGTATCCACCAGATGGAACTTGTAAAATCATCATCTCATCAGAACGATCAAATTGCATCAAGAGTTCGTTTGGATCTTGTCCCGGCATAACCATCAGTACAGATCCTTCTACAAAATTATCAACTCGATATTGTGGAGTTGTTTTTAATCTATTGACCTCTTTTGGTAATGGCAAACGTACGCCCGTTTCTTTATCGATGAGTCCCGCAGGCTCTGCCAAGGCATCAATTTCGTGTATCCTTTGAGTAACCTCCTCTAAAGGTAAATCCTTGTCCCACATAATCATACCTTCTGATGTATCGATGAGATGCATTCCTGAACGGGGAATTGAGCTACCTGCTGCGATCATACGGGCAAATCCGAGTCCTTTTTGGGTTGATCCAGAAAGCAATAGTACATTCTCACCAGCTGCGTCACTAAGGAAAAAGCGTCTGGCACGGTCTTCTTGTGGATCAGATAACCCATATTTCATTTATATATCTAATAAATCAGATAGTGTTGCATGTGTTAATCCCTCAAGTCCTTGAGGGATTGAACCTTTAATGACTAATTGTTCTTTTGGCGACTGTCCTGTTTGTTCTTTCATGACAATCTATTATAACAAATTATCTGCAAATTCTGTGTATGAATAATACCAAGCTGACAGATATGGTTTTGTTTTCTTCTTCTTGACAAATATTAGCAGATGGGTTAAACTATTGCTAATTCCTTCGATTCCGCCCCTGGCGGGACTCAGGATACATATATGGATGATTTGACGCCTCGGCAGACCGAGATTTTGAAAACAATTATTGCAGAATATACCGAAACGGGGCAAGCTGTTGGCTCGGAAATTTTAGATAAGAAGTATAATCTAGGCGTCTCGCCGGCAACTATTCGCAACGAGATGGTGGAACTCTCCAAAAAATCATATCTAAAAAAAGAGCACTTTTCTGCCGGACGCGTGCCAACGGCTAAGGCGTTTCGGTTTTATATTCAGAACATAATGCAAGAACGAGAGCTTTCAACGGCTGATGAGGTATCATATAAAAGTGATGTGTGGGATCACCGGGCAGATTTACATGAACTTTTACAAACAGCAACTCGCGTACTCGCCCGCCGAACTGGACTTTTGGCTGTTACAACAACAGATAAGGGCGACGTATACTATTTTGGAATCAATAACTTTTTATCAAACCGAGAATTTTGGGATATTGCCGAAATTCGATCGTTATTCGAGCGATTTGATGAAAATAGTTATTGTAATCATATAATGGACGAACTCGCCCGAATGGAAAATGAGCTTCTTTTTATGTTTGAAGAAAAAGATGCATCGGGAATTTGTTCATCGGTGTTTGGAGAATTTAAAGGAAAAAGTGTGTCGGGGGCAATTGGCGTCATTGGGCCACGTCGTATGCGATATGACGTGATTGTTCCAAGCGTACGATATTTCACGAGCCTTATAAATAGTATTGTGGCCGAACAAGGAATGTAAAAAAATTCTATAATAAATATATGAGAGCAACAAAAATTAAAAAAAATACAGATGTAGGGGACGGTTTGCAACCGTCCCAAAAAATGGATCCAGTAGTCGAGGAATGGAAAAATAACTATTTACGGGCGCTTGCTGATTACAACAATTTAGAAAAAAGAACCGAAAGTCAGACAATTGATATATTTAAGAGAGCGAATAAGAACATCCTTTTGAAGCTCTTGGATCTGTATGACATACTGGAACAAGCAGAGGTGTTTGTGAAAGATGATGGGTTGAAGCTAGTTAAAGAATCGTTTGAAAGACTGCTTGCAAGCGAAGGAGTTACTAAAATGGAGCTGTTAAACACAAAGTTTGACCCCTACCACGCAGAATGTATCGAGGTAGTTCCCGGAGAAAAACCAGAAATAATTTATGAGATAGTAAAAAATGGTTACAAGTTGCATGGAGAGATCTTAAGGATCGCTCAAGTGAAAGTATCAAAATAATTACAAATTTTTAAACAACAAATATGGCAAAAACAATCGGAATCGATTTAGGAACAACAAATTCAGTGGTTGCAGTAATGGAGGCTGGGAAAGCTAAAATTATTCATTCAAAAGAAGGTCGAAATATCATTCCTTCAGTGGTTGACCCAAAAAACCGCGTGGTTGGGGACGTTGCAAAACGTCAGATGGTCATGAAACCGAAAGAAATTATCTTTTCAGTGAAGAGACTCGTTGGTCGAAAATTTACAGATACTTCAGTTCAGAGCGATATGAAATGGCTTCCCTATTCAATTAAGTCTGGACGTGACGGAATGGCAGTTATTGAAGTTGATGGTAAAACATATACACCGCAAGAAATTTCTTCAATGATTCTCACAAAGGCCAAAAAAGATGCTGAAGATTATTTGGGCGAAACCGTTGATAAAGCAGTTATTACCGTTCCTGCATATTTTGATGATGCTCAGCGCCAAGCCACCAAACAAGCTGGTGAGATTGCCGGGCTTGAAGTAATCAGAATTGTAAATGAGCCAACGGCGGCGGCACTCGCCTATGGACTGGATAAAAAAACGCTCCATAATATTGCGGTGTATGATTTTGGAGGGGGAACATTTGACATCACTATTCTTGAACTTGGAGACGGTGTTTTTGAAGTAAAATCAACAAACGGAGACACGCATTTGGGTGGAGATGATTTTGACAAAATGATTGTTGATTATCTGGTTACGGAGTTTAAGAAAACAAATGGAATTGATCTTTCCAAAGACTCTCAAGCATTGCAACGTTTACGCGACGCGGCTGAAAAGGCAAAAATCGAGCTTTCAACATCTATGGAAAGTGAAATTAATTTGCCGTTTATAACAGTACAAGACGGTCAACCACTTCATTTTGTCATTAAATTAACTCGTTCAAAACTTGAATCAATAGTTGCGTCTCTTGTTGAACGATCATTTACACCGGTTAAAGAAGCTATTAAAGATGCAAAAGTTGCGGCAAAAGATATCCAAGAAGTGATTTTGGTTGGAGGTATGACCAGAATGCCACTCATTGAGACGAAAGTTAAGGAATTTTTTGGAAAAGAACCCAATAAATCGGTTAATCCAGATGAAGCGGTGGCGATCGGCGCGGCAATTCAAGCAGGAATTATTGGAGGAGAGGTAAAAGATGTGGTTCTTCTTGACGTTACACCGCTAACTCTTGGGGTTGAAACGTTAGGTGGAGTCACAACACCGCTTATTACCAAAAATTCTTCGGTTCCAACGGCAAAATCAGAAGTGTTTTCAACTGCGGCAGATAATCAGACGCAAGTTGAAATTCACATTCTACAGGGCGAACGTCCACTTGCCCGGGATAATAAATCTCTCGGACGATTTATTCTGGAAGGAATTCCACCAGCACCTCGGGGAGTTCCACAGGTGGAGGTGACATTTGATCTTGATGCAAACGGGATCCTTACCGTAACTGCAAAAGATAAAGCGAGTGGCAAAGAGCAAAGTATTAAAATCACTGGCTCAACTGGTCTTACTAAAGAAGAGATTGAGAAGATGAAGGAAGATGCTGAAAAGCATGCGGCTGAAGATAGTGCCGAGGCAGAAAAGATTCAGGCACGAAATATGGCTGATTCACTCGTATATACGGCTGAAAAATCACTTCGGGACGCCGGAGATAAAGTACCTGCTGAAGTTAAGAGCGAGGTTGAGGAGAAGGTAAAAGGAGTAAAAGATGTTCTGGAGAGTGGCTCAAAAGAAGATATCGAAAAAGCCACATCAGAACTTTCAACGTCAATGCAAAAAATTGGCGAACACATGAATAAGACTGAAGATGCTCCTGCCGAAGGCGAGAGTGCGCCTAGTGAAGACGCTCCAAAAGATGAATCGGCAGACGCAAAACCTGAAAACGTAGAAGAAGGAGAAGTAGTTAAATAAGGCCTTATGGCAAGTAATTATTACGAAGTTTTGGGTGTATCGAAGTCTGCAAGCGCGGCAGAAATTAAGTCGGCGTATCGAAAGCTTGCGTTGAAGTGGCACCCCGATCGTAATAAAGATGCCGGGGCGGAAGCCAAATTCAAAGAAATTAATCAGGCATACGAAGTGCTTTCAGACACAAGTAAAAAGCAGACGTATGACCAAGTAGGTCATACTAACTTTACCGATCGCGGTGGGAATAACGCATCCGGCGGTGCATACGGAAATCCATTCACGTATACCTACACTACTTCCAGCTCTGGGAACCCATTTGAGGGAGTAGACGGATTTTCTGATCCATTTGAGATATTTGAACAATTTTTTGGATTTGGAAATTCGCGTGGGAACAGACGACCTCATCAAGTATATCAACTTACTATTAGTTTTGATGAGGCTGTCACCGGAATTGAAAAAACGGTACAAATAGAAGGACAAACGAAAACGATAAAGATTCCGGCAGGAATAGACAGTGGAAATCGAATTCGATTTTCTGATTTTGATGTGATGATTAATGTTGCCAAAAGCGACATTTTCAAACGAGAACGACAAGATATTTATGTAGAATTTCCGCTTTCGATAACAACTGCAGTTCTCGGAGGAGTTGTAACCGTGCCCTCGCTTGATGGGGGCGGAGTACAAATAAAGGTGAAACCGGGAACACAACCGAATTCGGCCCTGCGTCTTGCAGGAAAAGGACTACCGTACCCAAATTCAAAACGACGCGGAGACGAGTACGTTATTTTCAAAGTCAAAATTCCTGAAAAAGTAACCGGCCGCCAGAAACAGATACTCGAGGAACTCGATGCGTAAACACGCCTGAATCATGATATAATATCGTGTCATCCTGAACGGAGTGAAGGATCTCGGTGTGAAACAACATTATGAAAGTCGAAGCAAATATATTAAAAAAAGGTGATTATGTGCTCCTCAATGGAGACGTGTGGCAGGTGCAAAAAACTGAATTCAATTATCGTGGTCGAGGGGCCGCTAATGTTTCGACTCGAATTAAGAATGTGTTGACGGGGGGAACCATCGAGAATGGAACAAAATCTAACTTTGAATATGAGCTTGCAGATATCGAACAAGTCCAAGGTCAATATTTGTACAAAGATAACGCAAAGCTTTATTTCATGGATCCCATCACCTACGATCAAATAGACATAGATATAAAAAAAACAGGTACTATTTCTGATTATTTAAAAGAGGGAGATTTGGTATACATTTTGAAATTTAATGGAACTCCAATAAGTATTCGTTCCTTGCAAAGCGTTCGTTTGAAAGTAATTGAAGCCCCAGATGCAGTTAAGGGCGATACAACAACGGCTCCCAAAAAAGATGTTGTACTGGAAACTGGAATCACCGTCAAAGCGCCCATCTTCATCAAAAAAGGTGATACAATTGTTGTTAACCCTGAAACTGGAGAATATGTCGAGCGAGTGAATTAGTAGTCAGTAGATAGTAGTTAGTAGTCAGGGTCTAATAAATGGATTACTTCATAAAAGTACTAGGAAAACTTTCTCCTGCAAATATTGAAAAAGGAATTCAAATTTCCACAACTTTTTTGGTTAGTTTAATACTTATTTTAGTAATCCAGAAAACGTTGAAGATATTTTTTAATGGATTAAAAAATAAATCTCATCTTTCCTCATACTCAAATCGACTTGATACGGCTCGTGGACTTCTTGATAACTTTGTAATGGTTGCTGTTTTGGGAATCACCTTGTTACTTTGTCTGCGATCACTTGGATTTGATATAACCCCAATTCTTACTGGTGCTGGAATTTTGGGACTTGCCATTTCTTTTGGCGCACAAACAATTGTTAAAGATGTTCTTTCTGGTTTTTTCATTATTATTGAAAATCAATATAATGTTGGAAATCAAGTAAAAATAAATGATATTTCTGGTGAGGTTTTTAAAATAAATCTTCGAACAACTGTTCTTAAGGATAAAAAAGAAAATATGATCTACATTCCAAATTCAGAGATTAAAACAGTTTTAGTTTACAACAAATCCTGAAAAATCTATCACATTTTAAACAAACCGTAAGCTCGTATTATCGCGAGAAAAAAAGAAACTTCCCGTGGAGAGATATAGATAATCCATACTTCATATTTATTTCAGAAGTAATGTTGCAACAAACACAGGCACATCGAGTTATTGCAAAATATAATAAGTTTATTCAGCTTTTCCCAACAGTAGAGAGTTTGGCCAAAGCTTCAAATATAGAGGTTCTTCGTGTGTGGCAAGGATTAGGATATAACCGACGAGCACTTTTTCTTAAAAAGTCAGCTGAAATTATTTGTGAAAAATACACTGGAAAAATTCCTCGCATAGTTGAGAAACTTACCGGACTTCCCGGAATCGGATATTCAACAGCTTGTGCAATTGCTACATTTGCATATAACATCCCAACTGTTTTTATTGAAACAAATATCCGAACTGTTTTCATTCATTTCTTTTTTAAAGAAAAAGAAAATGTAAGTGATCAAGAAATACTGGAGCTTGTAACAAAAACTGTAGATAAAAATAATCCTCGAGACTGGTACTATGCGCTCATGGATTATGGAGTGTTCCTTAAGAAAAAATATAAGAATCCTTCGAGAAAAAGTAAATCTTACTCAAAACAATCTCGATTTGAGGGATCTAAGCGGCAATTACGAGGAAATATTGTCAAACTTTTATTAGAAAAAAAGAGACTGAGACTTATGGAAATTGATGGAGATTTGGAAACTGTTAAAAAAGTTATGGAGGAATTGGAAAAAGAAAAACTCATT
Source organism: Candidatus Roizmanbacteria bacterium RIFCSPHIGHO2_02_FULL_40_13b (assembly GCA_001789445.1). Classification (GTDB taxonomy): domain Bacteria; phylum Patescibacteriota; class Microgenomatia; order UBA1406; family HO2-37-13b; genus 2-01-FULL-39-24. Next base: position 49,905 of record MFZQ01000014.1, read on the forward strand.
AAGAGAAAAGGATCGGTGTATACTATTGCCTGATATGTCTTCAAAACAAAAACTAAGTTTTGGAATTGTAACTTCAGTTTTTCTCGTTTTGATTATCTCCATCTTTTTCTCATTTTTTCAAGAAAGTAAACAGAAAAAGATACATGAAGGAACAGTAAAAAGTATCTCTGTAGGGGAGGGTTTCAAACCCTCCCAACGGCCCCAAATCAATCAGACATTCCTCGTCACTCGAATCATTGATGGCGATACATTCGAAATACAAACGAGACAAAAAGTGAGACTCATTGGAATTGATACTCCAGAACTTAATACATCGACTAAAAAAGTTCCCGGTTGTTTTGGTATTCAAGCGAAAGAGAAATTAAGTGAACTCATTTTTAATAAACAAGTAAGGCTCATGAAAGATATTTCAGAAACAGACAGATATGGGAGACTTTTGCGATATGTGTATTTTGGAGAAAACTTTATAAATCAGGATCTCATCGAACAAGGTTTTGCCCTAGCCAGTACTTTTCCACCTGATGTGAAGTATAAAGAGGTTTTTTTGAAAGCACAAACTGAGGCGAGAGAGAATATGAGAGGATTATGGAAAGAGTGTTATCTGAATAGATTCCCGCCTTCGCGGGAATGACATATTATTTCCAGATGATACGCTTATTTCGAGTATCACTGGGATTACACGTACATTGAGGGCCCCTTTGATACGAGAAATAACGTATCGAGGGAAATTGAGATCCTGAAACCCGTCTTCGCAGGGCTACGCCGAGGCGAGCAAGTTCGGGATGACGGTTAGTTAGCTCCTCCCTGCTATCCTTCTCGCAGATTGAGTGAGGTAGCGTTTGCGAATTCGCAGGCTTTTTGGTGTTACTTCAAGAAGCTCGTCATCAGCAATAAAATCAAGTGATTGTTCAAGTGAAAGAATCGTTGCCGGCTCTAGACTTTCTGAGACTCCTTCTCCACTTGACCGATTATTCGTAAGCTTTTTTTCTCGACACACATGTACCTCGATATCTTCCTCTCGGCTGGCTTGCCCGACAACCATTCCTTCATACACCGTAATACCCGGACCGATAAAAAGCATTCCTCGTTCTTGCGCATTCACCAGCCCATATGTCATCGAGCTTCCGGCTTGTGTGGCAACAAGTGCCCCACTTCGAACTTGTTCCATAGGAGATCCTTTTGGTTCATATCCTAAAAAGTACGAGCTCATAATCATCGTTCCACGTGTTTTAGTTAAAAGTGAGGAGCGGATTCCGATAAGATTTTGGCTGGATATCTTGTAAATCATCCGCACCGTATCATTTCGATCAGTTGTCACATCAAGCATCGTGCCTTGGCGTTTCCCAAATTCTTCGCTCACCACTCCCATAAAATCTTTGTGAACATCAATCGTCACTTCTTCATACGGTTCGCAAACCATTCCATCAATCGTTTTGTAAATCACTTGCGGCCTGGAAACTTCAAGTTCAAATCCTTCCCGTCTCATTGTTTCAATAAGGATCGCTAGATGAAGCTCACCTCGCCCCCGGACCATAAATCCTGTTCCAGAAGATGAATCATCTTCAATTTGCAGCCCTAAATTTGTTTGAATTTCTTTGGAAAGTCGTTCTTTTATTTGACGAGAAGTGGTAAATTCTCCTTCACGACCTGCAAGGGGAGATGTATTTGGACCAATGGTTATTTTAATTGTTGGTTCCTCAATTGAGATTGTAGGAAGTGCAACTGGAGTTGCTGGATCAGTAACGGTTTGACCAATGGTAAGCTGGGCGATTCCGGCAAGTGCTACAATATCACCGCTTGTTATTTCCTCAACCTCAACTCGAGAAATTCCTTCACTTGTGTAAAGTTTGCTGGCTGTATAATTCCCCAAAACTCCTGTTTCATTTACAAGCGTTATTTTTTCACCTTTTTTAAGTTTCCCTTGATTTACTTTTCCAATACAAAGTCGACCGACGTACAGATCATGATCGAGCGTAGAAATAAGCATTTGAAATGGTTTATCTTCATCAATCGCACTATTTGGAACTTCTTTGATGACCGTTTCAAAAAGCGGTGTTACATCTCCTGGAGTTTCGGGCGAATACTTTTCTGGTTTTTCAAAAAAAACTTTTCCGTCCCGACCTACCGCAAAAAGAGTGGTAAAGTGGAGCGCGGACTCATCATGTGCAAGCTCTAAAAACAAACTCTCAACTTCATGAATGACTTCGTCAGATCGTTCATCTTTTTTATCAATTTTATTTATAACAAGAATTATTTTTAAGTGCGCTTCCAGGGCTTTTTTTAATACAAATTTAGTTTGAGGTAAAGGGCCTTCTGCCGCGTCGACAAGAAGGATGGCTCCGCTCGCCATATTTATAATTCGCTCAACTTCTCCACCAAAATCCGCATGTCCGGGAGTATCAATAATATTGATCTTATGATCTTTATAGAACACACTCGTATTCTTGGAAAGAATGGTAATCCCCTTTTCACGCTCCAAATCGTTCGAATCCATGATGAGCGTTTGACCCATTTCTTTTTGATTGTCACGAAATGTATGTGTTTGTTTTAAAAGGGCGTCCACAAGCGTGGTTTTTCCATGATCAACGTGGGCAATAATAGCGATATTGTATATGTTCATATTGTTACAAAGGACCACTAATTATATCACGTTTGGTCCACCTTTTGTGGACCAAACGGAGAGGAGAGGATGGGGGGGATTGGGAGATAGGGAGAATCCTCCCCTCTGTTTTTTTCTCCTCCTCATCTCCTCCGCCACACCCCATCTCCCTATCTTCTCCTCCCCTCCTCTCTCCTCTTCCCATGCTATAATCACACAGTGCATAAACAACTAACCATCGTCTGTGGATGCGTTGTACCACTTGACTTATTGCAAATCATTTGCAATAATACCAATGCATGTCTATATTTCTTCAAATAATTCTTGCAACGTTCATTACCAGCAGTCTTTCTCTTGTTGGAGGATCTTTACTTATTTGGAAAAAACTTCTTGATCATAAATATTTACCACACTTTGTAAGTTTTGCGGCTGGAGTAATGCTTACAACCGCTTTTATTGATTTACTTCCCGAAGCTATCGAAAATAGTACAAATCACGCAATATACGAATCTGTCTTACTTGGAATTGTCGTATTTTTCTTTTTGGAGCGCTTTGTACTTTGGTTTCATCATCACGATGACCTACATGGAACTAAGCCGACAGCAGTCCTTATTCTCTTGGGAGACGCACTTCACAATATGTTTGATGGAGCTGCGATTGCAGCAGCTTTCCTCACCAATCCGAGTTTGGGAATTGTAACGACTATCGCAATTGCGGCGCACGAAATTCCCCATGAAATTGCTGACTTCACTATTCTTATTCATGGTGGAATGAAAAAAACACGAGCTCTCTATTTCAATTTTTTATCTGCACTTACCGCATTCGTTGGGGCGATAAGTGGATACTTTTTTCTGTCGCAAGTTGAGGAAATTCGGCCGCTATTTTTGGGATTCAGTGCCGGAATGTTCATTTACATCGCCTGTTCAGACCTTATTCCCGATATGCATACTGAGTTTAAGAAACAAAAAAGATGGAAACAAAGTTGGCCCTTCATTGTAGGACTGTTAGTTGGGTACACACTCATTACAACATTGCATCATTAATTAAAGGAAGATTGCACCCAAGATCCCAACCGCAACAAGTCCAATACCGGCTTTCACCCACGTTTTTTTCTCAACCCATAATACCTTATTTTCCTTTTCAGCCATATTTTATTTATACACAACTCCTCGATGTCCAACAGAAATGATATTAACTATTTTATCTTTCTCGTTAACTATATAAATTATACGAAAAGGACCTACTTTACTTGAAAATTTTCCTATTAATTCTCTAGTCAATGGTTTCCAGTAAAAGGGATCCTCTTTTAATTCTCGAATAATGAGTGAAATTACAGATTCGAATCGTTTGGGTATTAATTTTAACTGTCGTTTTGCTTTAGGAGCAATAATAACAGTAAACATTATTCAAAACCCAACTCTTTTTTAACGTCTTCCCAATTTTCACCTTTGCCTTCACGTATTTCTTTCTCTCCTTGACGAATAGCTTTCATGAGCGCTTTATCAGCTAAAATCTCATTTGTCTCTTTAATAGATTCATATTCTGAAAATGGAATGATTATCGCGGCAGGAGCACCATTTACCGTAATAATATATTCGTGAAGTTTTTTGTGAGCGTTATCAACCAATTTCGTTAAATTCCCCCGTGCTTGTGTGATCGACAATGTTTGTGTCATACTGTATATGGTACATAATTCTGTACAGAATGTCAAGAAGTTAAAAAGTAATCTATCTTATTCGCTCACGGATTGACAATTATTTCTTGGACGAAGTTACCTTCGAGTGGAGAAGAATTGCTGTAGTCGGCATACCGAAGATAACTGGGTTTCAGTTCATAAACCATGATGTCTCCTTTCTCAATTTTTTCAATTGGGGGCGGCCAATTAAAAAGCTTTCCGTGTTCTATTACTTCTTCTTTTACATAAATTTTTGTAAACATCTGAATAATTGTTCTAATTTTTTCAAATCCACTAATTGCAATAGCAATTCCATTTGCCTCAACTGTTTTATAACTATCCTGATCACTTACGACAACAGAGACTTTTGAGTTTGCGGCAATATTTGCAACTTTTGCTGTTTCTGATTTGGTAATAAAATAAAAGTTTAAGTCTTCGTTGGCTACGAAAAACATTGAAGATAAATGAGGAGAGTTATCGGGTGAGGTTGTTCCAAAAACAGCCAAATGTCGTGAATTAAGAAATTCATAGACGTCTTGTTTCGTGACTTGAGTGTCTGTATTCTTGCTATTCTATTTGATACTATTTGCAACATATCCTGTTTTTTTTATTTGTTCAAGTATCTCTTTTATTGTAACTTTTTTTTCATCAAATGCAATATCAGTTTGACAGGTAGCGTATTTTGTTTTTGCCTCGTGTACTCCATCCAAATCTTCCAAGTCAAAATCAATACTCATTGCACATGATGTACAATGCATTCCCTCAATTTGTAATTTTATTTTTGTCATATAACTTCAATAGTTCCTCGATACATCCCCATGGAACAAGTAAAAGGAATCTGCCCGATTTGTTTGGGAGTAAAGGTAATTGTTTGAGTTTCATTTGGCAATAAATTCCTTTCTATTCCCAATGACGGAATACGAAATGCCGAAGCACAACTAAATGCGTCTTTACTAGTGAGGATTATTTGTACTGGGAGATTTTTTTTAACACGAATTGTATTTGGAGAATAACCGGAAGACGTTATTATAATCTCAACATTTTGACTTGTTACTACTTGTTGTTTTGGAGTAGAAGCAAATAAGGAATTAAGATTTATTGGAGATCCAAGTGCTACTAATGATCCATTGATTGAAATAATACCGAGATACAAAACTGCAAATGCTGCAATTTTCAAGAATTTTTCTCTGAATGTATCCCCTAATACACTGGTTATCCAACCAACTCCAAAAAACAATGGAGTAGTTCCTATTATAAATGTCGCCATAATAAGTGCTCCAGAAAGAGCGTTCGCACTACTGATCGCTAATGCTTCCATCGCAAGTGTTGTTCCACAAGGAATAAAAATTGTCATTGCACCAAGAAGTGCTGGTGCAAAAACTGCTTTGCTTTTAGATTGATTTCGTATCCTCTTTGTCAGAAACCGTGGTGGTTGAATAATTGCATATCGAAATATCGGATGGACATTCAATAGATTCAGCGCAACAACGATCATATAGATTCCTGCCGCAAGCTGCATAGTAGTTTGAACTGTCTGATTTATTCCAACTGCTTTTCCAAATAGTCCAAGAAGAAATCCAAGAGCTGTGTATGTGATAAGTCTAGCTATCAAAAATGTTGCTGTAGACAAAATAGGATTTTTTGTATTTACTCCTTTCTCAATTTCCTCTTCTTCACGTGCGGCAATAACAGAAGCCAGTAACCCACCCTGTACAGCCAAACAGGTTAGTCCTCCAACAGTTAGTCCGGTTATAAATATTACCCAAAGATTCATATGATTATTTTGGCCCTTTTTAATAAAAGAGAATTAGTAACGACCGATATTGAACTTGATGCCATTGCAATGGATGCTAAAATAGGACTTAGCACTATGCCAAAAAATGGGTACAGCACCCCCATCGCAACTGGTATCAGTATTATATTATACCCGAATGCCCAGAATAGGTTAAGCTTAATAGTTCGCATTGTTTTATTGGAAAGCATGATTGCCGAACCAACAGAACGCAAGTCCTTATTGATAAGGGTAATATCAGCGGCTTCTATGGCCACATCTGTTCCGGTACCCATGGCAATTCCTACGTCGGCGGCGGCAAGCGCAGGCGCATCATTAATTCCATCGCCAACCATAGCCACAACTCGATCAGCCCGTTGAAGTTCTCGAATAATTTTTTCTTTATCTTCTGGCAAAACTTGTGCGTACATTTTCACTATTCCTACTTGGTCAGCAATAGCTTGGGCAGTCCGCTCATTATCACCCGTGATCATAATTGCTTCAATTCCCATTTTCTGCAAGGCTTGTACTCCAACGTGCGCCGAATCTTTGATAGTATCTGCAACAGCGATAAGTCCGAGGAGGGATCCCTCGCTGGCGAGTAGCATTACTGTTTTCCCCTCTCGTTCAAGTTTTTCAATTTCTTCTTTATGAGAGCTCGTCTCGATTTTTTCACGTGTCATCAGACGCATATTTCCAAAAAAAACGGTGTTTCCCTCGATTGTACCTTCAACCCCATGACCTGTAATTGCTTTAAATCCTTCGACTTTGCTTAGAGAGAGATTATCAGCTTCTGCTCTTTTCACAATTGCCTCAGCAAGCGAGTGTTCAGATCCTTTCTCAAGCGATGCTGCAAGTTGTAACATATTCTGACTACCAATTATATCTGTCACTTCTGGTTTTCCATAGGTAAGCGTTCCGGTTTTATCAAAAACAATAGTAGTTATTTTATGGGCAATTTCGAGACTTGCGGCATCTTTAATTAAAATTCCATGCTCCGCTCCCTTTCCTGTTCCCACCATAATTGCTGTTGGCGTGGCAAGACCCATTGCACACGGACAAGCAATAATGAGCACTGCTACTGTGTTCAGAAGTGCATATACAAAACTTGGATTTGGACCAAATATATACCATACTCCAAACGTGATAAACGCGAGCATAATAACAATAGGAACAAAATATGAAGACACAACGTCGGCCAAACGTTGAATAGGTGCTTTTGAGCCTTGTGCTTCAGTAACCAGTTTGATAATTTGTGCAAGCATTGTGTCTGCACCAACCTTAGTAGCTTTATACAGAAACGTTCCTGTTTTATTTAGTGTTGCCCCAACGACTATATCATCTTTCATTTTGTCAACGGGAATACTTTCACCGGTTATCATGGATTCGTCAATACTTGATTCCCCCTCAATAATAATTCCATCGACTGGAATTTTTTCACCTGGTCGAACCCGAATAATATCATCTTTTTGTACTTCTTCGATAGGAACGTCTACTTCTTTTTCATCTCGTACAACACGAGCAGTTTTTGCCTGCATTCCTAGTAATTTTTTAATCGCACTACTTGTTCCAAGTTTTGCCTTTGCTTCCAAATACCGACCTAACAATATAAGTGCAATTACGAGAACTGAAACGTCAAAATAGGGCATTGTTTCCAGACCAAATCGGGCGATACTTTGGGGAAAAATAGCTACAATTGCTGAAAAAGAATATGCAACTGTTGTGCCTAAAGCAACAAGTGTGTCCATATTGGCAGTTCGGTGTTTGAGCGCGGGTATCATGGCTCGGTAAAATGTTGCACCAGCCCAAAATTGAATTGGCGTCGCCAATATAAACTGAATAATTGGATCTTGGAAGAAAAGAGGTGCGGTTTGTGAAAGTCCTGGCAGACTTCCCCAAAGAATGGTTACTCCTATTGCAAGACTGGTAACCATTTTAATCTCCAACTCATTTAGTTCTTTTTTCTTTTCAAGCTCAATCTCTTGCTCACTTTTCTCTGTAAGTTCAAGTGTATATCCTGTTTTGCTAATAGCGTCGGCCATATTTTGGGGAGTACATATATCAGAATCGTAGCTAACGGTAGCCTTTCCGGTGGCTAGGTTCACTATAGCCTGCGAAACTCCGGGAGTTTTTGAGAGAGCTCGCTCAGTCACCCGTACGCATGATGCACAGTGCATGCCTTTTATTGGAAATGATTTTTTTACTTCTGTCATAATTATGTCACTAGTAACTTTCCATGAAACATGCCCATTCCACACGAAAAAATATGTTCACCCGATTTTTCGGGGGTCACTTCAATCGTAACTTTTTGATTTAGTGGAAGAAATTTGCGAATTTTAAAATCCCCTAAAACAACTTCTTCCAAACAACTTGATTGGTCTTTACGTAAAAAGGTTAATATTGTTGTTTTATTTTTTTGGATTGAAATAGTGCTTGGAGTATAGCCACCATCTACAACAATTTCTATTTCAGAATCGGCCTTAACAACAGCATCTTTTTTCATCAAAAAGAACCAATAGGTACATACAATACCAACCATGCTAAAAATTGCAACAAAAATTTTATCTAGTGTCATACTTAATACCCCCAGTCTTTCTGCCACTGTTTCATCATGCCTACTTCGGCTGTTTGTGAAGAAATAATATCATCTGCCATTTTCTTAAGTTCGTCATGTTGGGCATTTTTTTGTGCTTCTTTTGCCATCTCAATTGCACCTTGATGATGAGGAATCATGGCATTAATGAATGCTCTATCAAACTCGTCGTCACTAGTATCCGATAGTGACTCCATCATGTCATCCATACTTGAATTCATTCCCATCCCCGTATCTTCCTGATCGACCTCTTTCACTATCTCTTGCTTTTCTGCATTCAAACGCATTCCCATCATACGCATGGCACCTGTCATATTGTTATTAACAGCATTTGATGCAAAAAAAACAGTTAAGACAATACCAGCGAGAAATCCAATTATTCCATACAAAACCGCTTTTTCATTTTTCATAGTATTCACCACCTTTCAAAAAAATTCTATTTCTTAATAAATTTGTTATACGCTATTGCAAATACATATCCAGAAATCCATGCAAATCCGACAAAGGTAATAAGTCCAACTGTCATTGATCCGATATCTGGTGTTGCTGGTGGCAATGACTTAAAATCAACTCCGTGAAACCAGCTACTCATGACTCCCATGTAACTGTTTTGTGAAATAGCTACCCAGGCAAGGCAAAGTACATACCATACCCCTCCAACTAGTGCCAGTGCGTTTGCTGTTGCTTTTGGTTCGTGTTGCATATTCATCACCCCCTTCAGTTTGATTTTTTAAAAATATTCATAACTTCAGCTATTGCTTCTTCGCTATTTCCGTTTTTAATCGAATCAGAAACACATGATTTGAGATGATTTTCAAGAATTAGATTGTCTGTTTCTATAATGGCTTTTTGCACGGCCTGCGATTGTGTAAGAACATCAATACAGTATTCATCTGACTCTATCATTGAAATAACTTTATTGAGATGACCTCGAGCAATCTTCAACCGATGAAGAACTCGCTCTTTTGAATCTTTTGGTTTGTATGACATAGCTCATTAGGAATAGTATATCCCCTATAGGGGGATATTACTACATTTGTAAAAAGTTGTCAAGCGGTAATTGGTGGAGGCTGAATATGTTCTTTTTTGGGAAAAATCGCAACAACGATTCGTGCGATAAGTACTACAAAAGCAAACCAATAGGTGATTTGACCCAGTAATCGTTTTATTACAAAAACTCCATCCTTTTGTTCCATCAGAAAAAAATGAAGAACTACAAGCGCAAGTGCAATATAGCTCGTCATTTGTAATTTCTTCCACATACCTTCAGGAAGTTTTTCAAATATCATATGAAAAGATGAAACGGTTACCATAAAAAGGATCAACAGTGCGATTAGTCCAGCTTGAATACCAATTGTATTGCTCTTGGTAAAATTAAATAATCGAAAAAAATCAAATTTATAAAAAAACATAATGACAAGAAATGTGTGAATTATTGCCAAGACAAAACTTGCAATTCCCCAATGCTTACGATGTACTTTTAAGATATTTACCGCTGGGATAAAACGAGAAAGTGAGCCGATGAAAAGTGTGATTGAAAGCAATGCAATTGCCACAAGTCCCGTGGTTTTGATCATCTCTGATGGAGTTATTTTGCCGAAATTGTAAAAGAAAAAATAGATCAATAATATCCCTATTGGTACAATCCAATCGAGCAATTTTTGTAGTAAATTTTTATCCATCGAAAAATGATCTGGGTGTTCCGGTGGTTTAAGATTTTCCATAATTATGCTCTTTTAATTGTACTGTAATTGCCAACAAAAAAATAGTTATCATAATAAGTTGACACATGATACACATCGGACAAAATTTTGATAAAAGAGTATATTTTTATGTGGTCGTTCATGCTATAGTCCATCCGCCATCAATAACTAACGTCTGACCAGCTACAAAGCTTGATTCATCGCTTGCTAAATAAACTGCTCCATATGCAATATCTGCTGGTATACCAACCCTTCCAACTGGAGTTTTACTTAAAAATCCCTGTTTTGCTTGCTCATTTTCTAAAAAAGGCTTGGTCATATCAGTATCAATAATACCCGGGGCGATAGCATTAACACAAATTCCTTTCGGAGCATAATCCAGGGCCATTTCACGAGTTAAATTAACTACTGCTCCTTTTGCGGCACAATATGCTGCCGACTTTTCAAATCCAAATAATCCTGCTATGGAGGCAATATTTATGATTTTTCCTTTTCCATTTTTAATCATATCGGGCAACACCGCTTTTGACATGAGATATACTCCTTTAGCATCGATATCCATAACTTTGTCCCATTCTTCCTCGCTTGTTGAAGTTACATCATCAGGAATATAGACTCCTGCATTGTTTACAAGTATGTCAATTGAACCAAACTTTAACCGAACCGTACTAAGCATTTCTTGAATTTGTTTTTGTGAGGAAACATCAGTCATACAGTACATCGCTTCTCCACCACTTCGATCTATTTCATCAACAACTTCTTTCAACGGTTTCTCTCGTCTACCACAAACAACAACTTGCGCACCTTCTCTAGCAAACATCCGAGCTATTTCGGCCCCAATTCCTGTTCCACCTCCTGTAATTAATGCAACTTTATGTTGTAATCTCATATTTTTTTCTCCTTCCTGATAGGCTAGCCTGAAACTTCAGCTTTTTGAGCATCCTCCTTTGTTACATGGATTGTTCCGTCTGCATGCTCTGGTGGCGAGTAAATTGTAAACAATTTTAAGTCCTCATCACCACTATTTTTAAAGTTGTGCACCGTTCCTGCTGGAACATATACAACATCATGCTCTTTAAGCATACGTAACTCTCCATTTATTGTTGCTTCACACTCTCCATCGATAAAGTAAAGAATTTGATCAACTCCTCCGTGCGTTTCTTCGCCAATATCTTCTCCTACCGCAATACTCATTGCAACAATTTGGCTATGCGTCCCCGTGTACAATACTTTTCTGAAATTAGCGTTTTCTTTTGTTAGTTTTTTAATATCTGTTGCAAACATAGTTTTGCCTCACTTTCTCGTTAGTCATATTGTGGACCCCGGAGGTTAAAAAAACAATGACCTTAATCATCTTTTTGTGATGATGTATTGTATCGATTTAGAATAGTTCTTATTATATAGTTGAGTCATATGATTACAGTTTTACAGTCGGGGACATATGAACTCTTTGAAACAAAAGAACAGACTAAAATCCTAATTTTAGATAAAAAATATACATTTGCATGGGTAAGTATACGTGAAATTGGAGAAATTTTGGTAACTTCTCATAAAACGCATAAAACTGATACTACGCTTGCTCTGGGAAAATATCGATTATATGATGTAAAAGATGAACCAAAACTTTCTGATCAAATTCATCTTGAACTCGCACTAGGAGAAGGATTGTGGCAAGGATATTTGTTACCAACAGGTCTCCCAACAAATATAAAGAAAAGGAATCGAATAATCCCCACTATTGAAGTCATAACAAAATCAACTCATTGATCTTTATGCAACTCCTGTTTTAACGAATGTAAGTCGTTAAGAATCATCGTTTTGGCACTAAATGAAATAAGTTCTTTTTCTTTCAAATGTTTTAATTCTCTACTTACCGTTTCTTTGGTCATTCCAACTTGGGCGGCAAGCTGACGATTTGTTATTATAATTTCCCATTTTCCGTTTTTCACGACGCCAAATCGTTTTGTATAAATGATGAGTTCTGTAATAAGCCGAGCATATGCATTTCCCGCCATTAAATATGTTATTTTCTGTGTTATTCCGTCTGTTCCTTTAAAAACTCGAGCTAGAAGATCATAGAGTACTTCTGGTTCATTTTTTATAAATGTAATAACTTCTTTTTTAGGCGCTTTGTAAATATCAAGTTCTGTTATAGCTTCATAATAATATTCGTTTGGTGCGTCATTAATTGCCCATGACATCGGGAAAAAAGAAATTGGTTTGAAGATATTTACCACAAGTTCTTCTCCTTTTTGAGAAATAGCATATTCTTTAACAGAACCTTCTTTTAGATAAAAAATTCCTGATGGAGCTTCGTCCGCACGAATGAGGATCTCTCCTTTTTTATATGTCTGGTGTTGAAATTGAGTAAAAAAACGCTCAATTTTTTCAGCAAGTTGCGGGTTCATAAATCAGCCTCATTAATCAAAGAATAAATATCATATGCAACTTCATCATATGGATGAGCTTTTTTCATCACGGCGATAACTTCTTTTGCTCTTTCTTTGGCGCACACAACCTCAATCCGCTCTTCTTCAACAACTTCAAGTTTTCCAACTTCCCCGGTAAAGGGCTTGGCACCTTGTAACGGCAAAAACCGTCCGACACCTTTTGATGAAAATGAAGAATGACTGTAGTTTCTGTATTGTCCAGCTCCGGCATCCCCCATCGCACGTCGAACAACGTCAGTATGAGAAAGTGGAACGAAGACAACGATTTTTACGAGGTTCATGAGGAGATTATATCAAATTAAGATGCGGGAACGCTTTATCTAGCGTGTGGCTCGAATGGGTAAAATCTTCGTCCTAAAAAAGCATCGACTGAAAAATCAGTTATGCCATTTCTTTTTCCCCATAAAGCATATGCTAATAACCGGTGATTCCCATCAAGCGCATACGTTGTATGAGTAAGGGGATTTCTCCCTCGAACAAGAAGTAATGGACGAAACTTGCCACCAGTTCCCAAAAAATCAACGAGGTCGTCAATGTGGTTACTAAAATCCGTTGGTAATAAACTACCTTTCTCGTAGTACATTTGCACGACTGATGAAATTTTTCTCTGTCTACCGTTATCTGTTAAAAGTCTTGTTGCGATTTGACTTGGACCAGTAGGTTCGTAAAACCAATTGACGTCTTGAAGCTGGGAGATTGTCGGAGTATATATGTTCCAATGATAGGTAGCTATTTCTTTTTTTAAGATCTCTGTATCTTTATCATCGGGTACCAACACCGCTCGCTCAACATCTGCACTACTTACTGCATGATTTTCAAGACCAGGTTGTGCAATTTCCATAAGAAATTATATCATTTTCAGAGCGTTCGAGCTATCGAGATATCCCAAACCACTCCCGGGGTGGGAGATTACGGCATCGTTTCGACCATCATTTTGTAATAGACTTGACGGGTAAGCTCGACATCTTTCATACAATACACGCAGATTTCCTCTATCTTCCCTTCTTGAAAATATGGCCAGACTTGCGACCCATCCATAACATCTTTTGACGTTGGAAATCCAAATACTTTGGCCAAGGTATCGAGCTTTACATTTTTTCCATACCCCCATTTTCCCCACTCGCTCATCGTATCAAAAAACGGCATACTGCGATATTTGGCAAATGAAAGCTCAAGGCGCGGTTTGACTCCATGAATGATGGAGCGCTGATAGATGAAGGGAAGGTCAAACTCAAAAATATTGTGTCCGATAAATTGATAGACATCTGCGGCAATTCTCCAAAAATCGGAGAGCATTTGTTTTTCATCCCCTTTCAAAACACCTCTTTCTATTTGAGAACCTTCTTTGATGTATCCAATGCAACAAATACGACCAAATGTACCATCAAACGATGTTTTGGCAATCAGCTCATCAACCTTCTCAACTATAAGACCTTCGCCATCTTTCTTACTTTTGATTTCCAGATATAAATTCTTCATCGACTCATCAACCGGAATTGTTTCGATGTCAAAAAAGAGTTTTGTCATGGGGGTATTGTATATGCTAATTGCTATTTTGTCTACAGTATATATGCAACATTTTGTGCGTAAGGTAGGCAGAATATAGATGAATCAGGGGCAGGGGGCGAACTGGCAATTTGGACCACTCCGGCCGACAGCGGATCCATCGGGACAAAGCTTTGCTTCCATAGTACAAGCTATTTGACCTTGTCCTTGCCAGGGGAAAATGTAACACCAGTCATCTTCACAGCCCCACGTAATTAGCACTACGAGTAGAATTACTACAGCCACAACTACCATCACCACCACTCTCATGATATTCATACCAATATTTTAGCATTTTGACGGGTGAGAATTTTAGTGTCAAAAATTATGAACCATCAAGGTTGGGAAATATTTTTTTGAACATTAGAGTTCTTCAAAACTTTGACTGGTTTATCCCCGTCTGCAGGATCAATAATGCCTGCAATTTCAAGTGCATCAATGAGACCTGCTGCACGTGCATACCCAATACTAAGCTTTCTTTGTAAAAGTGGTGTAGAAACTTTTCCAAATTCTTGTGCTAATCTTACCGCATCATCATATACTGGGTCAGTTTTAGGATTAAGAATCTCCCGAGGTTTTGCGCCATCAACCGGACTTACGATTCCTCTTTTTTCCATCATATCTACTAACTTTGAAGCTCTGGCATATCCAATATCTAGTTTTCTCTGTAGTAATGAAGTTGATACTTTCCCTGCCTGCATAATTGCAATCACTGCTTTGGAGTACAGGGGATCAAAATTAACATCAAGATCATCTTCTGTTTGATCTATAAATTGTTCTTCTGTAGTTGGATTAAGTCGGGAAGTAAGAATTTGAACTGTTCTATTGAGATCAGAAATTTTCTCCTCATTTTTTTCTTGCAATTCTCGTGAAGTACTTTCGAGCCTCCATACCTCATACAAAAGGTACACTAGTAATGCAAATATGAGAAACAAAGTAATTTGGGTAACAGTCATAACCATTTATTCAAATGGGTAGTTGGGATAAGTATAGCATAGTGAGGGGTGGATTTTTGGATAAGAGGGGTGTAGATCATGGGTAAAATCAAGTTCATAAATAAGCTGCCTTAGCATATAAATCTTTCTGGAACGCAAAAAAAATTGATCGGATATCCTCTACACTTCCAAGTGATTGTTCGGCATTAGCAATGGCATGATATTTTATATTTAATAATATTGGCAACATTTCTTCATCAAGTTCTTCGACCCCTTTTTCTTCGTATTTTGACAGCACAAAATCTAAAAATTCTTTTTGTTTTTCATCGAGTCCCTCAAAAATTTTGTCCTTTGATTGTGCTATTCTTTGTGTTCTTGAAATCGGCTGTGTTAAGAATGAAATATATGTTAAAACGTCAAATAAATCACTTTGCTCAGCATCGATCAATTTTTGCAATGTTTCTAATTCATCTTTACCATAACCTCTTTCAGCAATCTTTTCTAAGAATGCTTTGCGTGTGGTTGGGTTTGACCAAATTTTTCTTAACTCTTCCTCATTCTTAAAAAAGTCTGGCAAGACACCGAACATATTATCCATAAACTCATTTACAGAGATTGGCTTTCCATCAGGACCCCAAAATGATGTAGAAATCATATGTTTTATCTCACGTTCTTTACCATCTCGTAATTTTATTTTTAATTTTTCCTTTGGTTCCACTTGATCTTTGTCACCAATAACTAAACTCTGATCATTAACTGGCTCCGGATATTTAATTACCTTTGGCTCGCTCTCTGCTGTATCATCTACGGGTTCCCCGTCCCATTCCGAATCAGAAAAATGATGATAAGCATCAACAAAATCAAAAATTGTAAAATATTCTTTACCATCAAAAAGTCTCGTCCCACGACCAATAATTTGTTTAAACTCAATTATAGAATTGACTGGCCGCATCAAAACAATATTGCGAATATTACGTGCATCAACACCGGTTGAAAGCTTTTGTGATGTGGTTAAAATAGTGGGAATTGTTTTTTCATTATCTTGAAACTCTCGTAAAAATTGCTCACCTCGAAATCCATCGTTTGCTGTCACTCGCACACAATAATTTGGATCTCTACTGTCTTTCATTTGATTTACCAAATCACGAATTGCCAAAGCGTGGTCTTGTGTTGCACAAAATATAATCGTTTCTTCGTTTTGATTTATTTCGTCCAAGATTATGCGAACTCGTTTAGCTTCGCGTTCTTTAATAAAAATAATTTTATTAAAGTCGGGTTCTTCATAAATTTTGCCTTCCTCTACTTCTCCTTCAATTATTTGATCATCAGAAACGTACATATAGTCATCAAGAGTCGTTTTGATTCTTTTGACTTTAAATGGTGTTAAAAACCCATCGTTTACGCCTTCCTTGAGTGAATAAATATAGACTGGTTCGCCAAAATATTTATACGTATCTACGTTATCTTTTCGCTTTGGTGTAGCTGTTAATCCTAGTTGAACAGCTGGCGAAAAATATTCCAAAATCCCCCGCCAATTACTTTCATCGTTAGCGCCACCTCGATGACATTCGTCGATAATAATAAAATCAAAAAAATCGGATGGGTAATCACCAAAATAAGGAGTACCGTTTGAACCACTCATAAACGTTTGGAAGATTGTAAAAAAAATACTTCCGCTCATTGGCACAGCGCCTCTTCTTCTAATATCCAATGGATTGATTCGTACAAGCGCGTCTTCGTCAAAAGCAGAAAAAGCATTAAATGCTTGATCAGCTAATATATTTCTGTCTGCCAAAAATAAAATTCTTGGCCGACGTGTACTATCACGTTTTAAATTCCATCGGGTCTGAAACAGTTTCCAAGCAATCTGAAAAGCTACGGCCGTTTTTCCGGTTCCAGTTGCCATAGTCAAAAGAATTCTGTTTTTTTCTTCAGCTACCGCGTTTAAAACATTATTAATGGCAATTTCTTGATAATAGCGGCTGCCATATTCGCCCTCATTTGGCACACGGGCAAATTTTTCTTTCCATTCATTTTGATCCGAATAGGTCTTGTTCCACAGCTCATCTGGAGTGGGAAAATTGACAACTGGTCCTTCATGTCCAGTTTTCATGGACATTTCATAAATCTCACGGCCATTAGATGAATACGTAAAATCAATATGCATTTTTCCGGCATATGCTTTAGCCTGAGCAACTCCCTCACCACATTCTTGATCTTCAGCTTTAGCTTCAATCACACCAATTTTGTGATTTTTATACACAAAAATATAGTCAGCTATCTCTGGCTTGCTCCTAGTTCCACCAATTTGGATTTTACCATCAGTAATCCGAAATTCTCGAAGAACTTTTGATCCCTCGACAACTCCCCACCCGCTCGCTTTAAGCTTTGGATCAATAAGTTCTGCCCGTGTTTCCGCTTCGTTCATACAATAATTTTACTATGTAAAGAGCTTTTTAACCTCTTTTGCCACTGAAAAAACAAATTCAAGATCTGCTTTTGTGTAATCTTTAATCTCTTTATGTATGCCAATATGCTGTTCGTTTCTCAATTGTCTAACTCTATCGATTTTTTTAAATAATTCATCTTCTATGCAGTCTTTAGCTTTCAAAAAATTATTAATATTGCCCAGATTAAGTTTTTCAAATTTTATTTTTTCAGGATTTTTCATGTAATCTCCAGCTATAATTTGATGACTATCAGTAACTTCGTGTAATACTATTTTATTTGTGAAATCCCATTTGTAGATTACCAAATCTTCTTTTGTATATTTCTTCTCCAATAGATATAAAAGCAATGCCTCAATAATTGATGCTGTGTAAATAATTACAGTTTTTCTAAAACTGCTTTTGGCTAAGTCACTATAACTCTTTGATTCTGAAAATGGAATTAGATCAAGAATATGATTAAAGGCAATATCAAGATTTTCTCTCAAAACTAAGTCGCTAACAAAGGGGAAGTTACTAGCCATAGTCTCAAGGCTTGAGCATCTCAGAAAGAGATCTGTATCCTTTTTGTTTTAAATAATTACCAAGCTTCATATTTGATTTTACTCCCAAATCAATGCCATATTTTTTTTCAATTGTTCCGACTTTTGTATCAAACCTTTTTGGAGTGAACTGACCCTTGTTATTCTTAGCTCGCGAGGTCTTTGTTTGTTTTGTATTCATAGATTTATTATACCAGCTTTAAAGTAAACTCCATCACAATTCTCCGGCAAACGCCTTCCTGAGCACAGATTTCTTCATCTCCTCCAAATCAGCCAATTTTTGTTTATAAATAACTTCCAGTTTTTTAGTCTCAGCCGAAAGCGCATCAAGTTTGATAACAATAGATTTTTGTTCGGAAATATTAGGCATTGGAATAACAAAATCTAAAACCAAATTCATATTCGCTCTTGGCATTCTGGCTCCTGTCCATGTAGCATTTATTTGTTTAACTGTTTCTTTGGAAATAAGCCAATAAAATAAAAAATTTCTGTAAAGGTTTTTATTAGGCTTGATAGGGAAAATCTCTGTTGAACAATGACCTTCAAAGTTTGGTAATAGCACTTTATTGAGATATGGTCTTAGTCTTCCATATAAAACATGCTCACCACTAAAATGGAAAGTATTGCTTTTTACTTTCAATGGATTCAACGAGCCAAGAAATTTACCAGTATTAGATTCTATATCTTCAAGTCCAACATACGGCAGATTTGTTTTTTTGTACGGAGTTTTATCATATTTACACACCTCATCCAAGGTATTCTCCTCCCAATCTTTCCCCGGATTAGCAAAAACACTCTGCAAATATGATTCAAAAAGCTCTTTGGAGTTTTGAAGATTTTTTTCAGTGTTTTCTTTCGCCTTCGCCACTTTCCCAAAAACCTCATCTAGTTTTTTTACAATTCGTGTTTGCTCACTGAATGATGGCAACGGTGCCTCAATATCTTTATATGCCTGCATATTTAGATTCCTTATACCAGTTGAGTGACTTTGCATTCTCTCTGTTATGCCAGATATATAAGAATAAAATAGAAACTTATGTAGGAAATTAAAATCCAACTCACTTTGATCTTTAATTCTGATCACAGATGTAAAATTACTAAAAGAAAACTCGCCATCTTTTTTATTAAAAATAATGACACGTCCAACTGGCTGTTTCGGTCCACCCCCTGATTTCTCCAGAACAATATCGCCATACATCAGTTTACGATTTGCAAATTGCTTTTTCTCAACATCTAAATAAGCTACGTCAGAGTCGTCTAAAC
Organism: Candidatus Roizmanbacteria bacterium RIFCSPHIGHO2_02_FULL_40_13b; assembly: GCA_001789445.1. Lineage (GTDB taxonomy): Bacteria > Patescibacteriota > Microgenomatia > UBA1406 > HO2-37-13b > 2-01-FULL-39-24. The sequence goes on from MFZQ01000014.1 coordinate 69,428, forward strand.
GGCCATCTTTAGTAATGTTTGTATTACGAATCACACCAATATTTATATATGGTGGTTCTTTTCCTTTCCATAGGCCGTTATAGAAATCACAGGTCTCACTAAGTTTTTTGGTTTGCCAATTATTTTTCATAATATGAACGCAACAATTTTATGGAGTCAACTAACTTAGTATTAAAATCTTTTCCTCTGTTCGACGGATAATGAATACAGTTTCTTATGTATGTTGGCAGAGTTATCTTCTTATCTCCTTTTTTTAATGGGTACTCTTGTTCGAGTTTTTTTACCTGCACAAAATAACCATTATCAAATTCTTTTATCCCAACAGCGTCTTTATTATTTTCATCGCCATAAACCGCTCTGAGATGATCGTATAATTCGTTATGATAATCAGTGCTAGAAATTTCAAAAACATCGTACGTCACACTTGCATATGTTGATGCTTTTTTTTCAAATTGTTTTTTTTCTGTTTTTTCTTTCTTTGTTTCCTTGTTAGGATTTTTAAATATTTTGTAGTTTCTGCTTAAGTCGTCCTTATCTATCATGTAGTTAGAATGTGTAGCAAAAAAAACAATATTATTTCTTCCACTCCGAGTAATCTTCACCAACTCTTTTAACAAGTCTTCTTGAGCTTGCGGATGAAGATGGGTTTCTGGTTCATCGAGTAACAAGATTGAGTTAGAGAGTTCGTTGTTTCTATTTTGCGCAGATACTGTTAAAAGAAAAGACACGAACTGCTTAAATCCATCGCTTCTCTGATCAGCAGTTTTTGCCTTTCCTTTCGTACCGATATCGTGTACATGAAAATTTATTAAACCATCTGATATGTCAAATGTTACTTTGATCGGGTGTTTCGGCCAGGCTGTATTAATATGTTCGCTTACTTTATCACTCAGTTCAGTTTTCAACTGTTCGCGCTCGGTAGATTCTTTAGCTAGGTCTACTCTTGCCTTAATGGCATCCTGCCCAATAATCCCAGCAAGTGCAAAACAATTTTTTAATGGCACTGAGATATCATCTGGTGTACTTGCAAATTGATCTAAATCTATTGGTTGGGAAATTAAATATCGATCCTCAGCTGTCCAAAAAATAGTTTTATGGGCTTTGTTTAAAATTGATTCCTTTATAAGCTCTTGAGCTGCAGATTTATTTTCATAATCATCCGTAATATTAATAATTTCTAATTTAATTTCAGACTGGCTTGGATTTGCATAATTAAAACCAATAACAAGTTTGATGTCTTTTATGTCAACGTCTTTTGTATCTATTGGTGTTTCTTGGGATTTTAAAAGCTCTTTATATTGATTTGCTTCATCCTCTTCTAAAGAGTATGAATATTCAATCTCTATTGACTTCAATCTATCTTTAAAATCGTTCTTTAGTGGTAAAGGATTACCTTTTTCATCTTTAAGACCATCTTTTAATGCCAATGCTTTTAGAATGGTTGACTTGCCCGCCTCATTGACACCGATCAAACCATAAGTAAAAGTATTATCACTAAGAGGTATAATATCAAAAGATATTTCTTCTATACTTCTGTAATTCTTTATTTGTATTGACTTTAATATCATATTTTATAAATATTTACTGATGCTATTTAATATCTGTCCACTTTTCTGATCCAAGCTTCTCATTTCTTCCAAAATCTCCTTTGGATTGCGTAATGGTGCCGAGCCAATTTTGTTTGGATTTTTTACCGATAAGTCAAATGTTTTTTGATCGATATTTTTAACATCAATGCTCCACGAGTTTTCGCTATCTGCTTTTGTTTTTTGTAGTTCGACAAATTCTGCCAAGTCCGCTTCGCTTAATGGGTTGCCCTTACCGAGGTTGCGGGTGAGGTTGAGTTGGTAAAACCAAACTTTTTTTGTTGATGCGCCTTTTTCAAAAAATAATACAACGGTTTTAACCCCTGCTCCGGCAAATACACCACCTGGGAGATCAAGCACTGTGTGTAGATTGCAACTTTCTAGAAGAAGTTTCCGCAGCGAAACAGAGGCATTGTCGGTATTAGAAAGAAACGTATTTTTGATAACAATACCAGCCTTACCACCTGCTTTTAGAATTTTGATGAAGTGTTGAAGAAAAAGAAACGCTGTTTCGCCTGTTTTAATTGGGAAGTTTTGTTGAATTTCTCGTCCAATTCCAGCGCCGAAAGGTGGATTGGCCAAGACTATGTCATATCGATCTTTTTCTTGAATATCATTGATATTTTCAGCCAATGTATTCATGTGCCGAATATTTGGCGCTTCAATACCGTGCAAAATCATATTCATAATGCCTATGATATATGCGAGTGATTTTATTTCTTTACCATAGAAAGTTTTGTTTTGCAGTATTGATATCTGACTTGATGAAAGCTTTGACTGATTTTGAGTGAGGTAGTTAAATGATTCAACCAAAAAGCCTGCACTTCCACACGCTCCATCGTAAATTGTCTCACTAATTTTCGGCGCAACTACTTTTACAATCGTTTTAATAAGTGGACGTGGTGTGTAATACTCGCCACCATTTCGGCCCGCGTTGCCCATGTTTTTTATTTTGGCTTCGTAAAGATGTGAAAGTTCGTGTTTCTCTTCATATAGTCGGAAGTGCATGCCGTCAACGATATTTAAAATCTCCCGCAATTTATACCCACTGGAAATTTTATTTTTGAGTTCATGAAAAATTTCGCCAATCTTATATTCAATTGTATTTGGATCTTCCGCTCTAAATTTCTTGAGATATGGAAACAGATTATTATTTACAAAATCTTTTAGATCGTCACCATCAAGCGCTTTATTATGATCGAGTTTGCCTTCGTCGTTCTTTGGACACGCCCATATATTCCACTGGTATTCCGGAGACAAAATATATTTATATTCCTTCCCAGCTAGTGCCGCTTCCGTTCGTTTTGTTTCCTCCAGACCATCAAGATATTTCAAAAAGAGAACCCATGAAGTTTGTTCCACATAATCAAGCTCTGTTCCACAACCGGAATCGGTATGAAGAATATTGTCAATGTTTTTGAATGATTGCTCGAACATAGGTTAGTTTCTAAATATGGCTCCATTCTACCACTCCATAGCCTATTTATACACTCCTTGTCTGTGGCCGATTTTGATAACTAAAATAAGCAATTGATGTTGATAAATTTGATAGATGATTCGGTAAGGCCACATACGAAAACTATATGATCCTTTATATTCTCCTTCTAATTTTTTACCAATAAGTGGATTTATCGATAATGAAATGAATGCGGAAAGAATTCTGTTGTATTCTTTTTTTGGAATTTTTTTAAGTTTTTTTTCGACTGTTGGTTTTAGTTTTACTTGGTATGCCATATTTCTTTGCGACTTTATCAGAAACTAAAAAGCCCTCTTGTTTCAGTAGGGCATCTAGTGTGACCCAATTTTTATACTCTCCTGATTCAAACGCTTTATGTGCTTCTTCAATATCTTTTGAAAGATCAGGAAATTGTTCCATTACCTCGAATGTCTCTTGCCATGATTCAAACTCTTCAGCTGATATAAGTACCGCTTTGGGCCGACCTTTTTCAGTAAAAGTATAGTGCACTCCCGGCTGTTGTACCGCTTCGGCAATATCAAAAATATTCTTTCGCGCTTCTGTTATTGGAATAGTTGTTTTTGTGTTCATAGTATTACGTACATAATAACGTACGCTTCCTATTTTGTCAAGAGCTATTATATTTGTCCTTTTTCTTTAAATGAAACGTATTTCGATGAACTCACAATAATATGATCTGCCATTTCTATTCCCAGTATTTTCCCAGCTTCAATAATTCGTTTTGTAACAAGTTCATCATCATGTGAAGGTTCGGGATCACCTGATGGATGATTGTGGACGATAATAATACTTGCCGCATTATGCTTTAATGCCGGCGCAAATACATCGCGCGGGTGAACAATACTAGCATTAAGCGTACCGATTGAAATTGTTTCCGTCGTGATAAGTTGATTGCGCGCATCAAGGTAAAGTGCTACAAAATGTTCTTTCTTTTTATGACGAATGTCGCCTACTACTTTAATAACATCGCCAGGTGTTGTAATTTTAATTGACGGATCATTTTTAAAAATACGCTTAGCGATTTCAAGAGATGCGGAAATAATAGATGCACGTGAAGTTCCAACACCTTTTAATTTAGCGATTTCTTTTGGGTCCATTGCGGCTATATCCATAAAAGACAACGTTTTTAGAATTCGCTTAGCAACGCTTATTACATTTTGACCTTTATAACCAGTGCGAAGTAATATTGCGAGCAGTTCAAAATCATGCAATGCACGGGGTCCTTTTTCAAAGAGTTTTTCACGAGGTTGACTTGAATGGGGCAGGTCCTTGATGCTAGCCATGCTCTATTCTACCACTCGTCCTTCCCAAATGCGCTGGGATGTGCGTGGATCCCGAAACGAGTTCGGGATGACGGCGGGCAAGGCACGTTCAGGATGACCCCACTTCGTCACGTTCATGTAAACCGAACGTGACTACGAGGGGCAAGCAGAGGGTGGGATCAGGATGACAGAGAGGGCTTAAGTTTCTTGATGGATGGATTTCCCAGGAGTGATTTCATTTGTGAAATTGCACTCTGATTGAGCTGAATTAATCTTTCGGGCTGAGAAATTCCTTTTTTAATGAGTTCTGCGTTTATTCCTTCCAGATTTGCGAGTACTACCAGTTTTGTTACATCTTCATAATCGCGAATATTTCCATCTTTTTTAGGATTTTGATCTCGCCAATCCTTAGCAGTCCTACCAAATAACGCACTATTTAATACATCGGCTTCTGTTGCATAGACGACAGTGATAGATTGTTTCGAAATGTTTGGTGGGATCAAGTGTATCATAATCGCATCGGTATGGATTCGATAATTAATTTTAGTGAGCTGTCTTTTTATATCCCAACCCAAAGCCAATCGTTCATTTTCTTCTGATTTAAGTCGTTGAAATTCCTTGATTAAATACAACTTAAATTCTGGGCTAATCCAACTGGCAAATTCAAAGGCAATGTCGCGGTGCGCAAAAGTACCTCCATATCTACCAGCCGACGACCGAATACCTATCGCATTTGTTTTTTTAATCCACTTTGAAGATGATACTATAAAGCCATTTGAGCCGGCTTCGTTTTTAATGTTATTGAATTCCATAACATTAAAATTTGGATTATGCACCTGTTCCCAAGTGCCCATAAATTGAATTGTATACTTCGTAGATAGCCAATTCACAATTACTATACCCGTTGCTTCACGATCTTTGAATTTGGCCATATCAGTCAAAGAAATATATTCTTCCTCATTGTCTTTCACGACTGCTATTTGTAGACCTTGAGCAATAATTTTTTTCACGACATTATTCTACCACGTTTAGACTCTGTAAATGGGCTGGAATGAGGGGAACACCTTTCACTTTACAACCTAAAAAGTGTTTTAAATTAAGGTAGCTTTCATGTATAATAGCCCTTACTAAAGCAATATCCCCTGTAGCTCAACGGTAGAGCAGGATCCTGTTAAGATCAAGGTTCGTGGTTCGAATCCACGCGGGGGAGCCTAGATGGATGAGTGTTCAATTCCACAAGGTATGAAAAGGGGAATCTGTGCTCTACAACAACCTCTTTGTTAGTCAAAAAAAGGTTCGAAGATACCTTCCTCAAAAAAAGATATTGTGGTAGCTCTTTTGCCTTCAAAAAATACTTTTCAGCGTTCTGACAGAGCAAAAAGAAGTTCGAAGCTTTTTTCTGCCAATCAAGGCTATTTTTTTCCAGCTTATTTTGTGTCCCCAAAAGCTGAATCCTGTCATTTTCTTTTTTCTGTTTGTATTCCTCATATACTTCATCAGGACTCTTGTCCCCTATGGCTGTTATTTTCCCAGCAATCCGCATCTCAAAGAGATTCTTTAGCTCGGTATCAATTTGACCAATACGTTTACTTATATTGACCAATAATTTATTCTGATCCTCCTTCAATGCAGAATACTCCCGATCCATCTCCTCAAGTAGAAATTCAGAAAGATCCATGCCTATGTCGATAGGTGCAACTACCTTGTCAGCAAACTCCTGTACAAGGTCCAATCGATTGATGCTAGGCTGTGTGCAAGTGTGGCGACCTCGTGATTTTGTGCAATGATAGAGGCAATGTTCAGTAGACCACTTTTTATAATTCTTTATTTTAATCTCTGCTGTAATGTGTAAATCTTTACATTCTCCACAAAAGAATGGTAGTTTCTTAAATAAAAGACGATCTCTAAGCTCTACTCCTGAATGAGGATGTCCCTTTTCATGCGATCTATTTCTAGCTTGTTGAACCTCTAACCAATTAAATAAAATTTCGTGGTTTGCTTTGTGTCTTTTTCCTCTCCATGTAAACTCTCCAAGATAAAAATCATTAAACAAAATTTGACGTACTTCTTCAGGAGAGACTTTACCATTGTTTTTACCTCTCAATCCTTCCTCATAAAATCTATCAGCTATTTCTTGATAAGAGTACCCTTGATTGTAAAGTTTTGGAATTTGCCTAACATATAAGGCTTTTTCTTCATCAGTCTCAATGATGCGATTAGGAGCTTCCTCAGTTCCAATGTTTACATTTTTATAACCAATAAGTGCTCTTGAGGGCCACCACCCTCTTGCTGCCTTTTCATCTAAGGCTCTCATTGACTTACGACGAGTGATTTTTGAAAAGAAGCCATTGATTGCACCAAGAATTTCTCCGACCATTTCTCCTTCTTCTGAATCGTTAATCATCGGTTGTGTAACAGCTACCAATTTAACTCCAAACTTTTTCAAAGTTTCTCGAAGAGTTATATATGACAAATTTCCCCGTGCCGCACGATCTGATTCGGTAACTACTACCGCATAAATACTTTTATCTTCCTGGCACCGTATGAGTAAATCTTGCAGTCCTGCTCGATCAAGCGTTGACCCGCTTACGCCTTCATCTCGAAAGCTTCCATTTGTTGCAAGCTTTTTATTTATTGAAGCAATAAATCGTTTGTTTATCGTGCTTTGATCTTCGCACGATTGGGGATTTTGCTCATCGGTTGAAATACGAGAGTATTCTAAGCAGTAATTTCTATCAATGTTCATATTTTTTCGGCAATTTCCCTTATGTCAATAAGACGATATAAGCGATAATTATTCATAGGGTGGCGAACTGCTTTTAGCTTTCCCATCTTGTCCCACCTTCTAATTGTTTGTACTGTTACGCCAAACAGGCTTGCTGCCTCTTTTACCGTAACTAATCCTTTTTTCATACTTAAACCTTAATCAACACTATACACTTATCAAGCTCTAATTGCAAGGGGTAAATTATCGACATGCGCCCTGTTATTATTGGTAGTAATTTTCTCATCAGGAACCAAATCCACTAGGACAACTACAAACTCAATCAATGACTTGTATGCAGATTCCAATTCAATATCGCTTAATGGTCTTCCCATTCGTTTTGACAGTATGCTATTCAATCTTTTTGCTCTTTCTACAGTTAGCGCCATTTTATTTAAATCTCTATATGCAAATGTGGTTCACAGCTATCATTGATACTCATATACTTCTTCTTGGTTTTCGATAATTCTTAATTAGGTATGTAAAGTATCCTGGTGGATTAGTTATTATCTTTTGACCGTTTGCCTGTATCTTTTCTATTTGAGTCAGAACCCGTAATATGGCTCGGGGATTATATCGTTGTGATATAAAAAGCCAGTGTCCGTCTTTTGTTGGATACTCACTGAATAAATCCCCTAAAAGCAATGCTATTTCAATTGGTGGTGTTCGATAGTTGCAACGTTTTAGCTCCGTGATAACTTTTTGTTTACTCGGTGTTAATTCGAAGTAGACTCTGTGTTTACGAGTATCATTAAACATTCCATTACCATTAACATTCTCATTTGTTTCATGTGTTTGTTCTTGCTTCTGTTCTCTGACAGGAGTTGAGTCTCCTATCGCTTCGCAAGCAAGTAATTGATCCCATGCATCGAATATGGGCGTGTTTGGATCATACCTCGATCCGTAGGAGTTTGTTATAAGTCGAATACACTCTTTTTGAGTCAAAGTAGCTCTGATTTCCTCGTCCCGAGAGCTATATTTCCGACTTTCATCTTTAATATCCATATACTCATGACCGACTTTATCGGCGAGGTTGCACCTTACCTTTGAGCATTCGCAATACCTCGTAATATTCTCTAGCGTTGACCAATAGGTTCCCAAAGTAGTAATCTAGCGATACCTCTTCAGTTTTCTTATTATGTAGAAACACGAACCAGCACGTGTCTCCATCCCGCTGCATTTTAATTGGAGCCTGCTTTTGCATTATTAATGCAGCAACCTCTGGCAAATCTTTCGTCTTATATTCATTTTCTCCATCAGGTTTCATATTTTTAGAAATAGGTAATTTATAAATATTCTTTAACGAAGGCTTGGTATGCGCAATTCAAACTATCAATATCTTTGTATGTTCCGTTGTTTTCAAAAAGTACCCGATTTCCCCAATTGTCTTGACTGTACCCATAGGAGACTCTGATGGTGATGCTGTAGCGGTTTTTTAAGTAAGATTCAGCT
>MFZQ01000014.1:77981-108334 GCA_001789445.1 Candidatus Roizmanbacteria bacterium RIFCSPHIGHO2_02_FULL_40_13b
CTTATTAGGAAATTAAGTTGTGCTTCTAGGTACTTATGTTGACCTAGGGTTGGCGCCCACTATTGGGCTTCCTTTGCTAACGTCTTTAAAGACCCTGCACTCCACGATTGATTACGGTTAGTTCAGTCTTTCACAAAGGAATTAGTGCGATTTATTAAGGTGCTCTTTTAATCTATTTTTTTACTTGGAATTGTGCTCGTAATACTGTATTCACTTGCTGATATTGACATTAAGTCAGATAAACTCAAACCTGCTTTTATTGCTTTTATTTTTAATTCCTTGTATTTTTCAATAGGAAGCGTTAGTGCAACTCTTTTTTTATCTTTAAGTATTGTCATACAGTAACAGTGTAACACTTTATCTTTGTTTGTCAAGGGCAATTTGCAGATTTACTTTTTTACTTGTCTCCTGTGGAACTGTATTAATAACAATCAGTTGACTAAGGTCTGTGATACCCGACTCTTTCCCTTTGTCATTGTCTAATTTATCCAGTAGATACGCTGATGCCTTCCAATCTTTTACTTCTTTGATTTTGCTTATATAATTATCCACTTCTTCGTCCATGGCTTGCTGTATTCGTGGGGTCTTGAGCCACTCTGCTATTGTTGCTCTACTTACTCCTAGTATCCGAGCACTTATCATAGCAGTTGTGAACTTGCCATCTTTTACAAGGCTTGTAAATGCCTTGTATTCCCGTTTTAAGCGTATAAATGCCAATTCCTTTGTTTCTGTCGTCTGTATGCTACTGTTTATCACTGTGGCTAATTATATACCACATTCATTCAACTTTTACCCAATATGTAAGGAGTTTGTTAGTTAAATTGATGTATTTTTACAATAATTTGCCATTTTCTGTGGATATTCTCTACAGGCATAGTACTAGTTTTACAGTAGTTTCGTTTGAGATAGTACCATAGAATCTATATCGACTAAAGTCCGGGTGCTTTTTTTGATGCTACATATGACTTGAATCATGTTCTAATTTTCTGCGCATTGCTGTTGATAGTAAGGATTACTTTTTAACATTGTCATGATTTGGTCATCCACATTTTGATAATAACAATTCAACATACCAGCACCACAATACCTGATAGCATTTGCGGAAATGGATATAAGATTATTTATTATTCCTAATGGAGCATTATTTGATATATCTAATGACCCAATTCTCGTGGCTAAGGAGTCTTGTTCTTCAGTGTTTAATGCGCCTATAAAAAATAACTGTGTTGCGAATGCAAATTTCTCTATTTCATAACATGAATAATCCGCATTTCCAGCAAGCATTTCTAAATAAGTAGACGCATGATTAATTTCATGAGAAAGTAAAGAAGCAGTAAGGATATCGTCTTTATATTTATACGAATTGTCTACATAAATAGTAAGCCTGTTCATAGTGGAATTATTATCAAACGTGAACAGTCCCTCTGCATCAGTTAAATTGGCATATTGTATGTCTAGACAATTGGCAATAGAGTCATCTCCTTTCCCATTTTTCTCTGCCCACCGTTGGAAAAATAAACTAATTGCTCGATCAAATTCTGGTGGTTTAGTATATGGTTCTTCCCTTATACATCGCCTCTTATCCAAATAGGTACGCATCCACTTACCATCTTCGTATACAAATTTTACATATCCTCGACTAGATTTCTTTTCTGAACAATCATCGGTATAACAGTCATTTACTGTTCTATCAATAAATGCTTTATCATCTTTTACTACGGTACTATTTATTGTTGTGTCAGATCGTATGATTTCTCGCTCATCAGCACTGACTGATAGAGAATCAATGAATTGTGCTTTTGTCTCATTTTCCTTATCTTCTTTAGATAGTAAACCATCATAAATCTCGTCGTATTTTTTCTCGTCATACATTTTTATATACATACCATATCTGTTTTTCACGGCAGATTCTGATCTGGCATCTGGTAAAAAGCTCAACAAAGATACGTTTCCGGTAGACAAAAATACGAATGCTCCAGCGATGATAATAAGAAGGAGGACGGTGAAAAGTGATTTTTCAAGTAGGGTGAACTTGCGTTTTTTTGTGATAACTTTTTTTTCATTTAAATAATACGAAATCAGGCTAATTTATACCTAATACTAAAAACATCGATATAAAACTGAATAGCTCAGTTGATAGAAAAACATCATGTGCTAATAGTAACATACAGTAGGTATGGAATCAAATACTTCTCAAAGCTAAAAAGATACATACAGTTGGTTTAATGGTCTCATCTCTCTTGATAGGATTCTGGATATGATTACGGAAAATGACAGAAGACTAGCAAGACATATTCAGAAATTACGAAAGCAAACAGGAATGACACAAGAGGAATTGGCTGAGAAAGTGAGACTTAGTACAAAATATATTCAATTCATTGAAACAGCTCACAGGATTCCATCATTAAAGGCTCTTTACAGACTTGCAACCGCATTGAATATAAAGGTTTCAGAACTGTTCCCTTTTTAAGAGCTATACTTGCTTTTTTCCGTCAGCTCCTTTACGTCCTTATTTGCACAGATCTTAATCAAAGCAGTAGAGTGAACAACAAATTGGGTATAAGTAATAATTTTTCTTTTATATCTAGTGTATCTTCTGTTGTCAAGATGCTAAATTTCGCAGTGGATCTTTTTGTGAGAAAATCTAAAAGGACTTGTTCATCACTACCATCATGACTTATTTTTTGTTTTACTTCTATTGGTATTACCCCACCTCTAATCTCGAATATAAAATCAATTTCTTTGTTGGTTTCTGATTCGATCCAAAACGGAATAGAACTTTGAAATATTCCTATATTGTTTTGCTTAAAAGCTAATAAATGATTATGAACGACATTTTCTAGTACATGTCCTCTGTGTGTTCTATCCGCTTTAAATTCTGATTCATCTTTAAATGATAGAGTGTTTATAATACCGCTATCTATGACATAAAACTTTTTTTCGGTTGAAACAGATTCTAGTCTATTAGTAAAAACATAAGGTGAGCTTACAAAAGCCCAGTGAGACTCGACGTAATAATCTATAAACTTTATCACAGATCTTTCGTCCATTCCTAAGACATCAGCAAATTTTTTGTATTTTGTTAAACTTCCTGCCATTAAACATAAATTAACCATTAATCTCTCAAATGCCTGTGGATCACGAATCTCTACATGAGTCAAGATATCTTTTGAGATAGTTGTTGTAAGTAGATCTCTAAGATATTTCATATAGTCATCGTTGTGGTTTGCTATGATGCGAGGAAATCCTCCAAAAAATAAATAATCTTCAAATCTTCGTTTTAAGTTATAGGCTTTTATAAAAACTTCTGCATCTTTAGCTATTTTATAGGTTGTATCTATATTCCCTTCGAGTAACGCAATTTTAAATACATTTGAAAGTTCATTTAATTTACTTCTAAAATTATCTCGACTTTCAGCTTCTATGTGATAACGGCTGTAGTCTGCAAAACTGAAAGGGAATATGGGTTGAATACTAACTCTTCCAGTCAGTGGATTTTCTGATCCTCTTCTTAATTCAAAGCTAGAAGAGCCGGTTACTATAAATTTAATTTTATATTTTTGATCCATTATAGTTTTTATTTCTCTGTCCCAAGCGATTAAAGTTTGAGCTTCATCAAGGAAGATGTAAATTGGTTCTTTGATTTCATCAAAATTCTCTTCTAGAATATGTTTTTGATAAAGCTCGAGAATAAAGTTTATTAGATTTCCATTAGCTGCAAATTCTGTTAATAAAGTATTGTCTCCTTGTATAAATAATATTCTCTTTCCGTCAATACCCTTTTTTAATAGAGAATCAATAAGCTGGTACATTAATACGCTTTTACCCACTCTGCGTGCTCCAATTATGAGTGTCGTCATATCCATCTTTATTAGATCCTTTTCGAGAATATCAAATTCTCTTCTTCGAAAATGTTCTAGTTGTGCAGTCGGAACAAGATTATTCCTAAACCAAGGGTTAATTTTCTTTATTACTTCCAATACTTTAAGTCCATCCATAATTACATATTACATTATAATGTAAAGAAAGTCAACATTATAATGTAGGAATTTTAAACATTGTAATGTATACATTGTAATGTGGCTCTCAAAAAAGGCTAAATAAAAATAGCGAAATTAACGTGGTATAATCAGGGGAGCAAAATAGATAGAGCCTCATAACAATCCAATTACTACTATCCCAAGTGGACGATCGGACTTTTGGTATAATAGTTCAAAATGAAAACAATTTTAGTTGATGCTGTCGATGCTTTTGTTATAGAAGGAGAAGGTATTTTTCAAGAAATGTTTGATTTACTCGAAACATATTCGAATAAAAAGATAGTTTTGACAGGCGCAAACGATGAGCAGTTCAAGATGTTTGGTTTAGATAAGATGCCCTATGAAGTATTTACACTCAAGCATAATCCTGAAAAAACAGATCCGAGCTACTTTGAAACACTTCTCAAACAATACAATTTAACTAAAAAGGATGTCATCTATTTTGAACATAATCCAGAAGCTGTAAAAAGTGCGCAGTCCGTTGGAATTACTACTCATTTCTATGATTCTGACGCAAGAGACTTGGTTGATTTAAAAGTTTTTATCGATGAGAATATATGAAAAAGGGCATTGAAGCAGAGAAACTTTCACTCTCAATTGTTACAAAGTACGATATTGCTTTATTACGAAAAAAGTTCCAATAATGAAAAACGCAATCATCCTTCATGGTAGACCAGGAAAAGATGAGTATTATGATCCTCATTTTCCTTCAGCCAGTAATTATCACTGGATTCCGTGGTTGCAAAAGCAACTTCTTATCAATGAAATTACAGCGAATACTCCAGAAGTACCCCATGCCTTTGAGCCAGATTACTTAACATGGAAAAAAGAATTTGAGCGATTTGAAGTAACTCCAGAAACCATACTTGTAGGACATAGTTGTGGTGCAGGATTTCTGGTTCGATGGATGAGTGAACACGCAGATATAAAAGTTCACAAACTTGTTCTTGTTGCACCGTGGCTTGATCCTGATCGAGAGAGTACAACTGATTTCTTTGATTTTATAATTGATCCAAACCTTGCAAAACGTACAAATAATTTGATCATTTTCAATTCAGACAATGATAAGGAATCTATTCAAAAATCAGTAAGAATAATTCAAAATAAAATTGATAATACACAATATAAAGAATTTCACCATTATGGTCATTTCACCCATACGGACATGAAAACATCGGAATTTCCTGAGTTATTGAAAGTTGCGTTGGAATAACTTATACAGAAAATGAAAGAAATTGAACTCACTTCTGAAGGGCAGAAAATTAAAGGCGTCGTTTTTCAGCCTCAGACCTTAAAAGACAAAAATCCTGCGATTTTATTTGTTCATGGATGGACAAGTAGTATAAAAAGTAATGTGCAATCTGCTGAAGCGCTTACTCAGCTAGGACATATTTGTATATGTGTTGATTTAAGAGGACATGGAGAAAGTGAAGGTGATATACAAAAAATGACACGAGAAGATTTCTTAAAGGACGTTCTTGCTGTCTATGATTATCTTGTAGCTATGAACAGCGTTGACAAAGATGATATTAGTGCAGTTGGATCAAGTTTTGGATCATACATGGTTGCACTGTTATCTTCAAAACGAAAGATAAAGAATCTTGCACTTCGGGTACCTGCTAATTATCCCAATGACAGCTTTAACGAACCTCAAATACTTTTCTCTGGTAATAATGATCCCAGTATTTTACAATGGCGATTTCAAGAAATGAATAAAGACTCAACTTATTCTTTAGAGGCAGTAAATAATTTTTCAGGGAATGTTCTCATTGTTGAATCGGGGCAGGATGAGTTGATACCCCACCAAACCATAGAAAATTATATGAATGCTGTACAAGATAAAGCAAAGCTAACGCATATAGTTATGAAAGATGCTTCGCATAGTATTAGTAGAGATCAAAAATCACAACTTGAATACAAGCAGATTCTTATCAATTGGTTCAAAAACAAATAATGAAAATCCTTATTCTTGGGGCAAGTAGTTATGTTGGGGCACGACTCTATTTTGATTTACAAAAAGATTTTGAAGTTGTTGGAACATACTCATCAAATAAACTTTCAGAAAAATTGATCCATTTGGACGTTACGAACGAAGATCAGGTAGCTTCTGTAATTGAAACAGTAAAACCAGATGTAATTGTTCATGTTGCCAATAGTGCTGATTCTCGTTGGTGTGAGGCGAATCCACAAGAGGCTTATAAGCTCAATGAAACGAGTTCAACCTATATCGTTGACGCTGCAAATACTATTGGAGTCAAGATTATTTATATTTCCTCCTTTGCAGCAATGGTGCCAGAGAATGTATACAGCAAAACTAAAAAGGAGTCAGAAGAAATAGTTAAACAAACAAAAAATGGATGGGTTATCCTTCGTCCATCATTGATAGTAGGCTATAGTCCAAATACCACTAATGACCGACCATTTAACAGGTTTCTCAAAAATATAGATGAGGGAACTCAGGCAGAATATGATACTTCATGGAAATTTCAACCAACGTGGCTCGGTCATATTTCAGAAGTTATAAAGCTCGTTTTACAAAGAAACATTGATGGAAAAATCATTTCTATTGTTGTGCCTGAATTGAAAACAAGGTATGATCTTGCGAAAGATTTTTTAACCCCTTTTAATGTCGTTGTTACTTCTATTGATAAACACGATGCCACGCCTGTAATAGAAGACGATTTAGAAACACTCAAAAAACTTGATCTACCAATGTACTTTTATAAAGAGATTGTCAGTAAAATTGTTGGCGAAATCAGAGAAAGAGATAAATATAAGTTATAAAATAGCAAAGGAATGTTGTTGGTAATAATTTCCAACATATTCAACCAGCCTGGAGAGTTAGGGTGTTTTTAAAATCGGCTCATATTCCTCATCTGTCTCTAGAAAATGAGTTCGGAGTGTGCTAACATTGGGGAGCCAAAGTTAGAAAAATACTGCTTACCGTTTTCTTTGTCTTTTTTTAACATATCGATCTACTGCCTCAACACTTGTTAACCAATTCCGACCCTGTTTATGCGCCTCAAGTTTTCCCTGTCTAGCCAATAGATTAAGATATTTTGTTGAATATGATGTTACGGGACTAATTTTTGAGAGTAATTGAAATTGTTCTCTGATCTGGGTCATCGGAGTAAGTGTCTTTAAATAAATGTCTAAAGATCGTTCTACTGATTGAGCAATAAATTTTATCAAAGGAAGATAATTCCCTTTATCTGCTTGATCCAAAACTTGGTAATATTTCTTTCGATCATTTTTTTGGATAACAACGAGTGGATACCCTTTCCGCATTAAAACAATATTCATCACTAATCGAGACGTTCGCCCATTACCATCAAAAAAAGGGTGAATATAAACTAATTTATGATGAAGTAGGGCAGATAATTCAATCGGATGAAGCTTTTTTTGTTTTTCAATAAACCATTTGATCAAGTCATTCATGTCGATTGGAACTTGTAAGGCATCTGGTGGAGTATGGTCAGCGCCACCAATAAAAACATTGCTTGTTCTGTATTTACCGGCATATTCTTCCTCGGTTTTTTTCATAATTAATTGATGTAACGTTCGAATTAAATGTTCAGAAAGAGTTGGTTTCGAATCATGTTGAATCAAATCATAAAGAAATCCCAGAGCTTCCTGATGATCCTTAGCTTCTAAGTGATCCTTAAGTGGTTTCCCTTTGATAGTTATACCTTCGTGAATAACAAGATATGTTTCTTTGAGAGTTAAGCTATTACCTTCAATAGCGTTTGAATTATATGTCATTTCGATTTCAAACTGTTCACGTAGTTTTTTCACCGCAGAAGCAGGAAGTGGTCTTAATGATTCTAACTCTTGAAGTTTTTGATCAATACGATCAAAATATTCTATTGGAATATGTGTCATGTCTTAATATGGTTTATAACTAAAATCAGTCTATACCATATTAGCATAAATTTCAACATAAAAACAAAAAAGTACTAACATACTATGGAATTTAATTTTTGCTGATAGAACTATTCAAATAGTACTACCCCAAGTGGACGATCAGACTTTTGGTAGAATGAATCTATGGAACCTACTGAGCCACCAGATCCTACTATTACTGAACTACCTACACAAACTCAGCAAGTAACCACTGATGAATCAGATAATAGCTATTTTTTCCCTCATATTCCGGAAGATACTAAACGTGAAGAGTTTCAATTACATGAGTGGAACGGATTTGCTGTATCAGAAAAAGAGCTTGAAGCCATAGAGGCGTTACTTGCCAACGATGTGGCGAGAAAGTCATACGCAGAAAGATACGAAAAAGGAAAGGGTATTAGGACAGATAATGATGTGGTAGATGGTGAAAAAATTGATCCTACCACTATGGCTGTGCGCTGCGATGGTGTGCTTTTTTTTCTTGATGCTATGCAAGCAGGTCATTTGCAGACAAGTGATGATCCACAAGTACAAACTCGACAAAAGGGTGAGGGTCTTGGGATATTTATGACAGCTCTTAAAGATTTTGATACTAATCGATCAGGCAAAATTTCACAAGTAACTCCTGTTTCATCGGAAGAGCGACAACGAAGACTTACTGATTCATCTGGAGTATATGGATTAACCAGTTTTACCGAAGTAGCAAACGATACCCTTCTCCCACAAGCTAGAAATGAAATTTGGCGTGAAATGATGAGTCATTATCTAAGAACACAGGGCAGCCTTGGAGGACACGATAATTTATTTAAATATGAAGGTCAGGCATTTGTGACATATATGCAACGGGTACTTGCCGAGAGAGGAAGTGTATTGTGGGGAATAAATCAAACGACTATTGATTCAGGAAGATATCGGTATGGACACGGAGATTTTGGCAGAAATTCAATGCTTGCCGAAATGGATGTGAAGGGAGAAAATGGTGTCCAACTTGAAGATATTGCATTTATCGCTGCCCGACCAGGGTCACTGGAAGATAGGATTGGTATTGCATGTGTAGAACATTCCGAAACAGATCAAAAAGCGTAATCTGATAACGAGCAACTGGATGCAGTTCGAGAAAGGCTTAAGAAATTAGGTAAAGAATACGATTTCATTGGCGGAGCGAAGGTTTATACATCACTCCGTGACGGACAACAAGTCGAATATGCTACTTTTGGTACAGATACTATTGAGATCGATGAAGCGAACCTAGATGTCGATAAAGTAAGTCGTGAATCATTGGAAGAAGGATGGGGAAGAGATAAAGAATGGTTTACTGGTTGGTGTGAAAAAGTTGGAACTGACATTGAACCCCACGACTTATACAAAGTATATCTTATTCAAGAAAAAGTACTTCGTGTATTGGGTACGGCGAATGAAGAAGCCGCTGGACATATGGGACAGCGAAAACTTGGTGATAACTTTCGACTATCTGAAGCGAAAAGTCAGGCGCTATGTAGCGAACAAGCACTTCTCGCTGCCTATCTAGCAGAGAAGGTAGGAGAACCGTATAAACTTATTGTCGGAACGACAACAGTTGATGAAGGTAACAGTACTCCTTGGAGAGAAAGTCATATGTTTGTTTGGTTTGATAGCCTAAATGCTGTTTTAGATATTACTGTTGCAAGAGATCCAAAGGAGTTTCCTGCACTTATGGTTCCAGTTGAACCAGGTGTTACGTTTGATACGATGGCTGCGGGATTTGATATTGAGTGTCAAAGAGTTGGGACTGATAGTCGACATATCTACGGACTTGAGGCAGGGGGCTTTGGTACACGATTGTTTCATAAGGACAAATCTACAATTGAGCAACTATCTGACCAAAATTTCAGACTGAGAGTTCCCAGAGATGGATTTGATCTTAAAATCATACCGCTTCAAAAAGAAGATAGGTTAATACCTCTTACAAAAGTTTCAGATGCGCTTAAAGCATTTTTAGCTTCACATGGTCAAGAAAATGTACGTAAAGAGGGTATAACATACGTTCCACTACAAGCTGATGACTATGGATTAGCAAGTGATCTTACAGCATTCGCAAACGAATCTAGACTCAATTTTGGAATTGCGGTTGTGGGAGGTGATAAATATGCCCATGACATTTTTACATATGCTGAGAAAGATGGAGCACATTATCGTGTTCTTAAAATCCCTGAAACATTTGATTTAGCAGTCTCAGAATTTGTTTCAGAGGCAAACAAGATATTTGTTCCATCTGAGGGAATTGATACCTCTACTGGTCAATTCATGCTGATGCCAATACTTGATGAATTTGAACACCCAGATGATGTTACACAAGCAGAAATTGATGACTTTACACAACGGCTTAGATCATCAAGAATTGTACCAAGCCCGGATCTTGGTATGAGTATCGATGAATCAACGGGAAAACAGTTCCCAGAAACAAACTTGGTGCGTCATAATGGTAGATTATATATTTGTGATGCTGGAGACCTATTGTTAGGTAAATTAGATGTTGATAGAGAGCGAGTTGTACAAGCGGCTCAAGTCGCATTAAAAGAAAGATTGCCTAAATAAGTCCGAGCCAGATACGAGAGTTCATAGAGATATAAATATCGGCTCATACTCCTCATCAGTCTCTAGAAAATGGGTTCGGAGTGCGCTAATATTGGGGAGCCCTTCGATTCGCTTCGCACACTCAGGGCTATAGCCTATTGCGAATTGAAGGTGGTGAGCGAACGAAGTGAGTCGAACCATATGTATTTCTTTTACATTCTTCTATGTTCTGATAATTCCTTATACTGTGGAATGACTCGAAATTTGGAGAATCGATTAAAAGAACATAACTCAGACGGAAAAAAAGAAGCAAAGTATTTAAGAGGAAAAAAACCTGTTATTTTAATATACTCTGAACAATTTAATGATATAATAAGCGCTATGAGACGAGAATTACAAATTAAAAAATGGTCAAAAGTTAAAAAGGAAGCATTGGCTAGAGGTGATTTTGAGTTATTGAAGAAACTTTAAGTTTTCGATTTGAATCTCGAAGCGCAGCGTAGGTTCCGCATAGCGGGGCACGGGAAGCCAAAAAAATATGATTTCTGAACAACCATCACCAGAGTCAAATCCAAATGCAGTAGATCTTAGTGTGCTTGTTGACACAGCATTACAAAGACACACTGAAACAGAGTGGGTTGATGTCCATGATGGAGCTTTTACAACATATTACCACTCAAACATGGCTGCTACAGACGTTCTTAAGGAAGTAGTTGAGCAAAGACGAATAGACATTCGTCAAGTCGCTGTCTATCTATCAGAAGTAACATCAGTGGACCCACAAGATCTCATAAGCTTTTTTGAACTTGGTTCAAGAGGTGATTTTGACGGTTTATTTTGGCTCATGGCAGAGGAGATAATTTATGCAGAAATGAGATTGAAAAAACCTGAAATTGTAGAGATAGATATTAAGAGAGATCTACGAGCTGTTGGAAGACATAAGACTATCGATAAGAGTGAATAAAATTGGTTAAAATTTGACATAGTTAGTCCTAACTTGGTCCAGTCGGAGAGAAACAAGCATGATAATCGTGAAAACAATCTATTTTTCATCCACTTTTCACCCTTATGAATGCAAAAACGTGAAAAAGCGAGTAACTACCTTTTGTGGTATACTATTTTCATGACCAAGCAATTAAATACATACTATCAGCGGTTTTTATTAAAAACGAATAAAAAGGCACTGCTTAAGAGTCAATTTGAACAATTCCTCCCAGAGGTTGTCTTTCGTACTACCAAAATTGAAAACCCGCAGGTAACTCGTAGCCAAGTTCAGTCCCATCTGTAATATAATTGTTTCATGGCAATCGTAATTTCAGCAGATGAAATAAAGAAAGATTTACCAAACTATTCTCCTAATAAAGCAGAGGAATTTCATCATGAATCCGCAACAAAGGCAGATAAACTTTTTACCAAGGCGCTTAAAGAAAGTTCTCATACGAAAGTAATTTTGTTAAATGGTGGTACTGCGTCTGGTAAGACTGAGTTTTTATCGACACATCTTCTACAAGAAGATTGCATCATTTTTGATGCGACACAATCTACAGAATTAGGCGCTAAAAATAAATTACGGCAAATTACAAAATCTGGTAAAACTCCAATAATATATTCGGTAATACCCGATGATCTGAAGCGAGCTTTTATTGCCTTTCTTAATCGAGATAGAAAATTTAGCGATACCCATTTTTATAAAACACATGCAGGATCAAGAAAAACAGTACTATGGATTGCGACTAATTATCCTGATATAGAGATTAATATTATTGAAAGTTCTTATACTTTAGATGGAAAATTACAATTTTCTCAAATAAAATTTGATAATAAACAAAAATTATTTGATTATCTTGTCAATAAACAAATGTCAGAAGATGATATAATTACGTATGTTAGCTTATTAAGATAAAACAAATATGCAAAAAATACCCTATACAACCGATCAGAATAATCCATCAATACGTGCATATACAGAAGCTGTGGAAAAAGGAAAGAAAAATCAACACGTACTTCCGTATGGAAAAGAATGGGCAGTAGCAAATTTGGTCTCTAAGAAAGTAGATTTAACATTTCACAACCAACAAGAGGCAATAGAATATGCTAGATCTAATGCAACGCAAGGAACTGCAGTTTTTATTCATAATGCTGATGGTCGAATTAAAGAGAGAATTGATTATTAGAAGCGATTTCGGTTCGAAACGGATCCATCTAGACACAGAGTACTATTTTTTGACAAGTTAATTGTTAAGTCAATCCACAGATATATCAATGCTATAATTGGTTTGATGACGACTTTTCATACGCATAACAAGTCCGAGCTTGGTTCAATCGGGGGAGCAGAATAGAACGGTGGTCTTCAAATAGTAGCGTATCAAAAATGATTGTTTTTCTTCAGAAATAGCTTGGTACAATACCCCTATGAAATTCTATCTTTCCTCCTATAAATTAGGTAATCAAACCGAGAAGCTAAAACAACTTATTCCCCATAATAAAATTGGATACATTCCAAATGCCCGAGATTACTCAACCGCAGATCCTGAAAGAAGAAAAGAAAGTGTCGAAGCAAATATTCAGTCACTAAAAGAGCTGGGAATTGAGTGTGAACTTTTAGACCTTAAAGATTATTTTAGCAATCCAGAAAGCCTCAAAGAAAAACTTCAAGCTCTTGGAGCTGTTTTTATAGGTGGTGGAAATGTCTTTGTTCTACGACAAGCAATGAAACTAAGTGGATTTGATAAGATCATGAAAGAATTCAAAGATAGTACAGATTTTCTGTATGCCGGATACAGCGCGGCAGGATGTGTATTATCCCCAAAACTTGACGCATATCAAATTGTTGACGATGCAACAGATACTCCTTATCCTCAATCGAAGGAAGTAATTTGGGAAGGACTAGGACTTATTGAATACGCTTTTTTACCCCATTATGATTCAAATCATCCCGAATCAGAAGCAATTGATAAAGAACTTGAATATTGTAAACAAAATAACATTCCATATAAGACACTACGAGATGGTGAGGTGATTATTATTGAGTAAAATAACTCCGAACGCGGGTTCAGTCAGGAAAGCAAAAAAAGAGACATACTCTTCCCTCTAATCATGGTATACTTTCTTCATGGCAAATAGGACTTCATAAGTACTCGTTGATGAAATAACATTTGAATATGAACATTGCGCAGATCTACGAAAAATTGGGTACTTCTCCAAATCTCCAACAACACATGATTCGTGTGACATCAGTCGGACTCTTTATTCTCAATAACTGGAACGGAGAAAAGTTGAACACAGACACAATGACAACGATGCTCCTTTTGCATGATATTGGAAATATTGTTAAGTTCGATCTTGAAAAACATCCTGAACTTCTTGGTGATGAAGTTTCACGAATTGAGTATTGGATGAAACGTCAGTCGGAAGCTATCGAAAAATATGGAAAAGATGACCACACAGCTACTATCACCATGCTTGCTGAGTTAGGAGTTTCTGAGGAAATAAAACAAAAAATTCATGGTATGGAATATATGGATGTTGAGAATATTAAAGATCACGATGACTGGTACTTAAAAGTTGCACTCTATGCTGATCTTCGAGTTGGTCCATTTGGAATTCTCACACTGCAAGAAAGATTAGATGATCTTCATGCACGATCGGAAAAATACGGCGCACATCCGGAATTTATCGATTTTTCAAAAGAGTTGGAAAAACAAGTGCAAGAAAATATGAGTATTGGGGTTGATAGTATAAGCGATGAGACAGTTACATCGCATGAAAACTTACGAAGTCATAGTATTTAAGTAACTCCAAACGTGGGTTCAGTCGGGCGACCGAGAGGAATGAAGTCTTCACTGCAACGGTATTTGTTCTCCTTGATCAGATCCTTGTACAAATTGACACGGATTAGTATCTCTTTGTTCTTTCGAGATAATGACATTTTGCCGAGTAATCCCTTTCATTTCAAATTCTTTACGCACCTCATTTGTCATATAGTTGAAAGGGCTATCAAAAATATTTGGACCTCCAAATATCTCCGATTTTTTAAGCCCTATATCAAAATTGTCCCCTTTCGTTTTAATAGTTGCATACCCTATTAGTTGACCACTTTGAACCTGACTATCTTTGGCTAACCCCGGCACAAGATCGATATGGAAAAAAACAAATATAAACTCATCTGCCTTGTCTGGCTGTATCCAAATTTGAGAATCACGGCTAGATTGCTCTAATTCAACCTGGGTAATCTTGCCACTAAACGGAGCGAATACTTGTGTCCGACTGCCAGAAGTGTTGTTTTTCAGACCGATATAGTGCTTCATAGAGCGATTGGTTTCCCTCACGCCATCGATATTTTTTCCACTATAATCGTGCCCCATACAGCTTCTGAATGGAGAAATAAATGAGATTTCTGAAAGATCTAAAGGATTTGCTGTTATAAATGTGGTAGTAGGTTCGTCTTTTCTGGAAATAAACCCCAGTGTTATCACAATAATGATGAAACCGATTCCAACCAAAAGCCCTATTTTGGTAAATTTCCTTTTCATAAAACTATGATACTAAATTCTCGAGATAAATACCTAGTGTGAACTGCTATAATTCCTTCATGAATCTTTATATTATCCGCCATGGTGAAACAGAAGAAAATGCACGTGGTGTGATAATGGGTCATCATCATGGTACGCTTTCTGAAAAAGGACTTTTACAAGCCCGAGAAAATGCAAAAAAGCTAAAAGACAAATCCTTTGCCATTATCTATTGTTCTGATTTACAGCGATGCGTCGACACTGCAATGCAAGTTATGAAATACCATAAGCCTACTCCAATAATATATACCGAAGAGCTCCGGGAACTTAATATGGGTTCATTTCAAGGAAAAGATTCCAAATATATTGATTGGGACAAAGAACTGAATGGAGATCAGTTTAATACTAAAATAGGAAACGGTGAATCTGTTTCCGATCTTCGACAAAGAGTATCGCAGTTCATATTTTATCTCATTAAAAAACATTATGGAAAAAATGTATTACTTATTACACATGCTGGAGTAACGAGACAGTTTATTTCTATAATCGCCCATATACCAAGTCAAAAGGTTTTAGATGATATTCCCATCGATCAAGACAAAGTGTATGAATTTAAACTCAATTCTGACGGAACAGGAGTGTATTTAAATCAATAACCCATGATCATCAATTTTAAAGATTTATCCTCAATTCGCAAAAAGCACAAAGATCAAAAGATCGTTTTGGTGGGGGGGGGTGTATGACCTTCTCCATCTTGGACACATTATATTCTTGGATCATGTAAAAAAAATGGGAGATATTTTGGTCGTTGTAGTAACGAGTGATGAACGAGTGAGAGAGCGAAAGGGGCATAGAAGACCTATTCAAAACCAAGAAACAAGAGTTGGGATTATTTCTGAATTAAAATGTGTAGATTATGCCCTGATTGGACCAAATATAGACAATAACAGAAATAGCACAACTATCAAGGTTATTAATGAATTACAACCCAATATATTCGTTACTCCGGATTTACAAAAATTTATTGAGCAGAAAAATAAAATCACTTCACGCAATACAAAAATCGTTAAAGATACTCCACACAGAATTGATTCCACAACTGAAATAATTAATAGAATTTTAGAGCTCTACAAAAATTGATTATTATTCCAAATCCACGAGCATTTTGCTTACTTCTCCTCGCAGTTCTGGTGTTTCTTCATGAGCATGGTGTTTGACTGCATGCGCGACCGCCGCATCGAGTAAATCTTCCCGTTGATCAACTGGGGCCACCATTATCAATTTACAGTTTTTCTCACTGGGCATTTGACCACAATCCGAAAGAATCCATGTTCCATCACCTAAATGTATTTGTGCCATATGTTTTCACCTGCCTTTTAGATAACTTTTAATTTGTTCCTACAGTTTAGAGAGTTTAAAAAGAAATTGCAAATCATTGGTGTCTTGCAAGCCACGCAAGCGTTCCTGCTCCCACGAACAAACTAAGCCTTTGGACCGGTGTATCTGCATTATGAAGAGTATTTCCCATTGGACTTTCAATATCTTCACTTCCTCGAGGAACGCTAATACCCATTACTCCGTCAGGAGTTCTACCTAGACAGGCACAGTTTCCGAAAGTATTAATAATAAAAGTACCATCTGGAAATAGTGAGACTCTAAAATCCATATGCGTTTTACCTTTCGGTCTTTCTTGAAGTCCTAAACCTTGATTTAATAGTCCCCATACCTTTACCATTTCGTCGATAACGATATCTTTAACTTCTCTTCCTCTACGATCATCTAAATCAGCAATCCATCGGCGCATCGATGGATATTCCACGATTGCCCCGGTAAATCCAAGTCCCATTGTATGATCTGCAAAGTCCGTTACTTCATCCGTAAAATCAGCTCCTTCTAAAAAAGCGAAGACATCTTCAACGTGATCAAGCTTGGTGGTAACTACCTTTTCACCTTCACCAACTGTGAACATCTGTGTTTCTGGATTGTAATAAAATTCAGTCACATAAGCAACGCGTGGTAAGGGTTCTCTGCGTTCCTCTTCACCTGTCATAGGGGGGATTATATAATAATGTTTCAAAAAAAGTTTCTACTTCTTGACATATATATATTTTTGGCCTAAGCTGAAATTAGGATGAAAGCATTCATAAGTTGTCTTTTAGTGTACTTAGTGTTAGGCGTTTCTCTTACCCACGCCACGACCATTTCACCGTCTTACTATAATTGGAGTTCGACACTCGAAGTCAAACAACCTAATATCCTAGGTGTAACCGCCCAAGCCCAGGAATCGTCCACTAGTACTGAAAAAGCAGCACTCCCCTCGAGCTATCTTCGGTTTACACGATATTTGTTTGGAAGTGAATTAACACCAACAAGTCCTTTTTATTTTATAAAACCGCTACAGGAAAATGTGCAACTACTTTTTACTTTTGATCAAAAAGCAAAAGAAGAATTGAGAATCCAAATCGCAGGCAAACGATTAGAAGAGATGCAAAAAGTAGCTACCAGTACCAATACTCAAGCCATAACAGCTACAGCCAATGCGTATGAAACGGCGATGACAGCTCTTTCCAATAATATTGCGCTTGTAAAACAAAACGGCACTGCTGACGATCAGTTGAGACAATTAGAAAGAGAGACGGCTAAACACAATGTTATTCTAGAACAAGTCCGAGTCCAAGTTCCTGACCAAGCAGAAAGCGCCATAAATGGCGCTCTTCAAGCGAGCTGGAAGGGTACTGACACGATTGCTGATCTGAAAGATCGTCCGGCTATTCCCCCTGATCTCGTTTCTCGGTTACAATCACTTAATTCACAAGGTTTACTTAGTTCGGAAGAGGTTAATAAGCTTGTGGGTGTTAAATCCAGAGTAGAGGCTAGGCAAGAAGTTGGGAAGTATGTCAATGAAGGTGTTGTATCCGAATCAGATTTTATCAGTCTTAACGAAACTACTAAAAGTTTTTACCCTGATGAGTTTTATAAGATTCATGAAACGTTGCGATTTCAGGAGCTACAAAAACTTGAAGACCAAAAACCAGATGATGCTATCCTAGATAAAATCCAGTCTTTTGCCAAGATCTACAAACCTGGGGACCAAGTGCCACCAGAGCTGAGGAAATATTGGGTACCCGTTGTCAGATTAGAGGAAATCCAGAACACACTACGACCAGATTTGATTGATGCCAATCTATTTAAACAAAACAGTGAGGAGTCTAAAAAATTCAGTGAAGTTGTTGAGCGGTTTAAACCTCGTCCGCAAGATATTGTCTCTATTAACAATCTCATTCAAAAAAAAGGCGTTGATATACACACCTTGCCTCCCGAGTATCAAAGAATGTATAACTTAGGCCAACGATATGGAGCTGCGTGTGGAACTGGCTTTAATTGGGTCCCGCAGCCACAAAGTCCGGCTGGTGGATACTGCTGGCCAAAAGGTTCAGATATATCGAGTGGACCAAAGTATGATGATTTAACTAAAGGTAAAATATGTAATGGTACTGTCGTTAGTGCTAGAAATGCTAATGGAGCTTGTAGTGCTTATCCAGCTGATTGTTTACCTACAAACTGGAGCAAAGTTGATACCTGTGTTGCAACACCAACGTCAACCACCGGAGGAGGCCAACAATCATGTCCTTCAAACGCTCATTTTGTTCCGATATCCTACGCACCAAATGGAGGCTACTGTATACCCAATTATACAGCTGTTAGTTTTGATCAATCAACCGGCTCATCTGGATCTGCTTGTCCAGCGTCGTCTCACCGTAGTTATTCGGGTGGACCTTGTGTTCCAGATTATAACGCAAGTACCTTTAATAATTTTTATTCACTACCTCAATTGACTACCACTCCCGGGGGGCCATATTATACAAATAATGGGCGTTGTGGTCCTAGTGCTAATTGGGTACCGGAATCGGTTAATCCGCAGGGCGGGTATTGTGCGTCAACGCAAGAAATGAGTGGGAGTAGTTCCACTAGCTCAAGTAGTGCGTCGCAGGAAGCGGCGTGTCACGCTGGGGGAGGCACCTGTGTAAGCTGGGTCAACGGGGCATGCGGTTGTGTATATAGTGGTTCGGGAAATACTAACACATATGTATCTCCTAGTAGTGAATCGCAAGAAGCGGCATGTCGAGCAGGTGGAGGAACGTGTAGGAGCTGGAACAATGGAGCATGTGGTTGTGAGTATAGTGGATCGGGAAGTACTCCACCTTCAGGATACGGTTCTTGTGGTTCCGGTTTATATTGGAATGGGAGTAGTTGTCAAACATCTGAAAGTCCTGAAGATGCGTGCCGCCGAGGTAGCGGTTGTGCTTGGACCGGTTCTGCGTGCAATTGTTCATCATCGGGGGAGCCAGCTCCTACATCACCCCCTGTTTCAAATACGCCTCAAGAGCCTACATCGTCACCTACTACACCACCATAACTTTAGATTACTATGGCAAATAAATCCTTTATTCCAACCATGGAAATTTTTTTACGATATTTGTTTGTTCCCATTGTTTCCCGAATCCATAAAACTTTCCTGCATCAAGTTGAAATAATAGTTGTATCGCAAAAATATAAATAATATGTTCATCGATAAGTGGGTGATTTTTTGGAGGGAACGTCGCAAGCCACATAAGGAGAAGTAGGACTGTTACTGATATAGTTGTAATCTTTTTTGCAATTCCTAAGATAAGTCCAATTCCTATTCCGCATAAACCTGCCATAAATAGCATGTCAACAATCGTATTTCCCGCCATCCCCATAAATACAGTTTTAAAAGGACCCGTTGTCCCCATTGTTAAAAAACCAAATGTTGGAGAACCTCCAGCGAACCAGGACTTATCAGGCATTGTTGCAAAACCAAGTCCAAGTAACTTGTCGAAAAAAGCCCATAAAAACAATGACCCCAAGCTTATTCGCACCAATGCGGCGAAAATATTTTTTTTCATATGAATTAGTATAGCAGATATTAAAACACATAAACAATATCAAGTAGAAAAAGGGTATATTTATTTAGCTTCTATATCTATTCCTAATTCCGCAATTGCAATACCAACCGAAGCCTCCATAAATTCAATATCTATCATAGTACGCACACTTTCGGGAATTCCAGTGGCACTTCCAACGTAATATGAGGTTAATTCCCCAGAAAAGCTAACTACATCACGAATACCCCCTGGTATTTCATTCTCATTAGACATATATGAAATACAGTTTATTAGAATACTTGACAGACATGCTTGACATATGATAGACATAATCCTGACAAACAAAACTAAAATATACATTTGAATATTGTTGGGTAAGCCGATAAAATAGCCGTAATGTATACCTACTCTGAGTCTGAATATCCCCTTTCCTTTCGCGTTAAAGAAGCCCAAGAGCTATCCAATCATATAAAACATCATCGGCATGTTGAGCTTGTGGGTATGAAGCGAGTCGGAATAAGTAATTTTCTTCGTTTTTTTCTTTATAATAAGCAAGTATCTGTAAAATACTTTGGGAGGGAAACTCACCACCTATTAATTCCCGTTGACCTTTTAGATCTAATTGATAAGGAAATTTATCTTTTTTGGCTTTTAACACTTAAACGAATAGATGACGTTGTTCAGACATCTGGAATAAAGGAAGAAATTACCAATAAAGTCTCTCACCTTTTTGAGAAAGCAATTCAGATTAAAGATTTATTTTTTACTCTGGATTGTATCCGTCAGTCACTACATTTAATTGCCAAAGAAGGTTATTTTCCGACTATTTTTTTTATTAGATTTGATCGGATCGCTGATATTATTACTTCAGAAACATTTGGTAATTTGCAAGGATTAGTAAATGCCTCGAACCATAAACTTACCTATGTTTTTACGAGTGTTCGACGTCTCCATAATCTAAAACCTGAAGTTTTTGAAAAAACAGTCATGTCGGTTTTTAGTCATGAAATTTTTTTACAACCAGCTAATGACATTGATAGCGAGGTCATTTTTGAAACCTTAAAAAAAAAGTATAACCTAATACTCGATAAAAAGATTCATGACACAATTATCTCCCTCTGTAAGGGACATGTTCATTATTTGCATCTTTCACTGATAATTCTAAGTGAGCTTAAAAGAACAAAATATTTTACTGTAAAGGAAGTTGTAGAGCTGATTAATAAGGACGAAAGGATCCTTTTGCAAACAGAAGAAATTGTTGCTAGTTTAAAAGAGGTCGAAAGAGAGACATTGTATAAAATATTATCCGATAAGAATATTGATGCTGATACTCGAAAGGAAGCGCGCTATATTTGGAATGTTGGAATAGTTAAGGAAAAAGGTAGGGGTTTGGAGCTTTTCAGTCCCCTTTTTTGTGAATATATTCAGGGAAAGGTTATCGAAGGGAAAAAAAATGGTGAATTATTTTTAACTAAAAAAGAAAATATGCTATTCAATCTCTTAATAAAATATGAGGATCAGATTTGCGAGCGAGATGTAATTATTGAGATAGTGTGGCACGAATTTGAGGAAATTGGTGTCTCTGATTGGGCAGTAGATCGGTTGGTTGCACGGTTGCGAAAAAAACTCTATTTGAGTAAAAGTGAATATAAAATTATCACCATCAGAACCCGTGGATTTATGATGGGAAAAAAGAATTAACTATCTTTATATGTTTCCCACCAAACTGTAAAAACAGAGATACTCAAACCCGCCCCACGAACATAATAGTCTGTTACAATGGTAACTATGGATGAACCAACTCCTGTTCCGGAAGCGACAGTTTCAAAAAACCCAGTTGTCCATGCGCCACAAAACAAAACGATTCTCTATCTACTCATCGTCATCATTGTGATTCTTTCGTTCGGAATCATCGCTCTTATATATGTTCTCAATAATCGAACCCCCGAGCTTCCG
Organism: Candidatus Roizmanbacteria bacterium RIFCSPHIGHO2_02_FULL_40_13b; assembly: GCA_001789445.1. Taxonomy (GTDB): domain Bacteria; phylum Patescibacteriota; class Microgenomatia; order UBA1406; family HO2-37-13b; genus 2-01-FULL-39-24. The sequence continues at coordinate 99,852 of MFZQ01000014.1, forward strand.
ATTGTAACCGAACCCACTGCATCAATAACGAATACTCCCACTACATCTCAAGTAATAGTTCAGGGAGAAAGTATGGAGGATTTTATCAAAAAACAGTGTAGCGATATTTCTGCGGTTAAACACTTATTACCACTCCGTTTCGAGCCAGGCTCTATTTTTGACTCTGCACAAAATCTGAATATTGTCTGTGGTGGAGAGACTGCAAGTATACAAGGCGCAATTCTTATTTCAGGTGGTACGAGTAAAGCTTCACAGGATCCAATATTGTATGTCTATGATGATGCCTCAATCGAACTTGGACATGGCGGGTACCCGTTCATCGGTCCTGCCGGAAAGAAGTTTTCCTCTGATAGTTCATACGATTATTATGCATTTATTCCTCGCGATATGGGCCCGCTTAACGCAAAAAGTGTGAATTTATACCTTCGCATCATTAAAACAATGACGCAATCAAATGGAAAAAAAATGTATATTAGTTTTTCAACGGTAATAATTCCTGCTACTGACACCCGAATTTCTGAATTTACCAAACCATATCTAAAAGAAATTGATTCTCCAGAATTTGGAAAAGTGACCTCGGTAACTGATGAAGAAAAGTATACGAGTGACTTCATCAATCACTTTCTGGGCGATCTAAAGAATCTTCAAGAACCTGAGAAGACAGAGTTTGGAAAAATAATGCAACTTCTTGATTCTTTTTCAAACAAGTAACTCTCTCCTTGTTATTACAGTCAAGCACGAGTACTATTATTGTATAAATTCAATGAATTTGCGAGTGATGATAGTTGCAAATAAATGTAAAACCGCCTTCGCTAAAGCTATGGCGGTCAAAGGAGGTGAATATATGGCAGAACTTATAAAAGAAACGGTAACAACGCAAAAGAGTGATAATGAATCAGTTGTAGTCTCTCCTGTTGAAGTAACAGCTACAAATTCGCAAACGGTCGAGTATTCTATTTATTTCTTTTTTGGAGCGCTTGAGATCCTTCTCACATTTCGTCTCATTCTTAAACTTTTGGGAGCAAGTATAATAAGCTCGTTTGTGACGTTCATTTATGGATTATCCGGAATTATTATCATGCCATTTGAAGGAATATTCCGTAGAGCAGTTTCCCAAGGAATTGAAACAGCATCGGTGCTTGAGCCTGCAACTATTGTTGCAATGATTGTATATGCTATTTTGCTCTGGGGAGTCATTAAGTTGTATCGATTACTTTCAGGTAAACAGCAAGTTTCTTGAGGAAATATAGTATCATAGATTGTTTAAAGTTAAAACCGCCTTCGTTAAAACTTCGGCGGTCGAAGGAGGTGAAAATATATGTCACATCACGATAATGGTTGTGGAAACTGTGGAGATAGCGGACATTCACATGGGGGTGGAATGTGGTCAATGGATTGCTGTGAAGATCATAAGATTTCAAAAGAACATCTCGAAGCAAAAAAGAAGCATCTTGAAGATAAGCTTGCATGGGTGAAAGAAGAGTTGGAAAAAATGTGAAGCACATAACGTGGCGTGGACTGAAAAAAATCCACACCAAACAAGGTACCGACTGCAACTGCGATTAAATCGAGATGATATAATCTCCTAATGAAATTTTTGAAAGAGGTACAGAAAGTTATTAATACCCTCTGTCATCCTGGAAGGAGCGTAGCGACTGATAGGATCCCAGATTGAGATTCTATCGCTTCGCTCCAGAATGACAATATATATGTCAGCCACTAAACTATACGCAACATACATCCTTTCCAATAAGACTAATGCTGTGCTTTATACTGGAGTAACGAATAATCTCAAACTTCGAGTCTGGCAGCACGTCAACAAAGTATCCGATGGATTTACCAGTCAATACAATGTATCAAAATTAGTTTGGTATGAAATTCATACTTCTATTGAGAATGCAATTCTGAGAGAAAAGCAAATAAAGAATCTCGTTAGACGAAAGAAAAATTTACTTATAGAATCAATTAATCCTAATTGGAGTGATTTATATGAGAGTTTATGAGATTCTATCGCTCGTTACACTCCCTCCAGAATGACAGCTTTGTCATCCTGGAACGAAGGCCGAAAGCCGCAGTGATAGGATCCCAGAATTGACAAACTATAGTAAAATAACATTACATGAAAAGATCAATTCATGATCGAGTGAATAGTCCGGGACCAAAAGATCCTGCCTTCTTTTATCCGAAAGAATATTATATCTTCGATAATTTTTCCTCATTTCAGGTAAAGTGGAAAGGGACCTTATGGCCAACAGTTGAACATGCATTCCAAGCAGCTAAATTTGAAACAACAGATTCTAAAATATATAACGAGATAAAGAATGTAAAATCTGCAGACGAGGCAAGAAGAATTGCCGTTCGAAATAAGGATAAACGGACTGCGAACTGGAATGAAATAAAGGTTGAGATTATGAAGAATATCGTTCGGCATAAAATTAATCAACATCCCTATGTTCTCAAGAAGTTGATACAATCTGGAAAAAGAAAAATAATTGAGGATTCCTGGCGAGACTCGCAGTGGGGGTGGGGAGAAGATAAAAAGGGAAAAAATTTGATGGGAAAGATTTGGATGGAACTACGAAAAGAATATTTGAAGAAGTAATATGCAAAAATTGAAAATTGGGGGAAAATATAAGCATCACAAAGGGAATTTCTATCGAGTTATTTCTATTGCACGAAGTAGTGAGGATTTGGAAGAACTTGTGGTGTATGAGGCGCTGTACGATAATCCGAGAAGTAAAATTTGGGTTCGGCCAAAAAAAATGTTTGAAGAGAATGTAGTAAAAGATGGTAAGAATGTTCCCCGTTTTAAATTTGTTAAGGAGTAATACTCTTATTCAACCACTTCCCATGTATACTTTCCTATTTTCCCAAAGTGTCCGTTGCGGGCGGTTTTGAGAAATTTCGGTTTTCGTAAATCAAGTCGTTCAATGATCGCATTTGGTCGACAATCATAGTCAAATAATTCTTCCACTCCATCGATGAGTGCTATCTTGATAAGTGGCTCAGCTTTTCCGATCACGTACCCTAGTTTGACAAGTACTTCGCGAGCACCTTTTTTCTTGAGAAGCTGAAGCGCGATGAAACGGGCCATATACGCTCCACTGCGATCAACTTTTGTCGCATCTTTCCCCGAAAATGCGCCTCCCCCCACAGGAACTCGAGGACCATACGCATCAACGACGATTTTTCGGCCCGTGCATCCGCTGTCAGCATCAAACCCCCCAACATCAAATGAGCCGGTAAAGTTTGCAAATATATTTTTTGGGTGAACCTTAATTTTGCGTTTATGAATATGCTTTGCGAGCGCCATTTGCGTTTTCCCCTGCACAGAAAGCACAACCGACGTTATTTTTCCATTATCGATAGTAACTTGCGATTTTGCATCAACTTTAAATCCTTCAAGAAGCTTGCGACACAAATACATTTCGTGGGGAATGAATTGGTCATTTTCAGCACATGCGTACCCGACCATTATTCCCTGATCCCCCGCTCCACCACTATCTACTCCCATAGATATCTCTGGAGATTGACGAGTAATATATGAAACAACGTTAATATCATTCCCCGTGAGTTTTTGATAATATTTTTTTACAACAGCTTTGCTATCAACCAACCCCTTTGATGTCACTTCTCCAAAAAGCGCAATTCTACCGTGCCCACCGGCTGTCTCGATAGCAACTCGAGAATGGGGATCTTGTCGTAAATATTCATCCAGAAGTAAATCAGAAATTTGGTCGCAGATTTTATCGGGGTGCATGAAACTTACCGACTCAGCAATAAATTTTGTCATAATTTACCAAGTATACTAAAGAAGTGTATAATTGCTAGTACATATGACAGAAACACAAATTGCAGGTGGTGTGGTTGTAAATCAATTTGGACAAGTTGCTATCACAAGTCAAAATAGTAATTCATGGTCACTTCCGAAAGGTCATATCGATGAAGGTGAAGAGCCACTTGATGCTGCAAAACGAGAAATTGAAGAAGAAACGGGAATTATAAATATAACGCTTGTTAAAGATTTAGGAAGTTATACTCGAAATCGAATTGGAATCGCCGGGGAAGATGATCAATCCGAACTTAAAACAATTCATATGTTCTTATTTAAAGCTGATAAACAGAATTTGACTCCCAAAGATCCCAACAACCCAGAAGCAAAATGGATTGATAAGAGCGAAGTAGCAAGTTACTTAACACATCCAAAAGATAAAGAATTTTTCTTAAGTATAATGGGGCAGATATGAAACGAGTTGTAATTATTCACTGCTGGGAAGGAACTCCTGACTATTGTTGGTATCCGCAAACTAAAAAAGAGCTTGAGGAGAGAGGTTTTGAAGTACAAGTTCCCGAAATGCCAGAAACAATGTCTCCCAAACTTGCGACATGGTTACCAAAACTCAAAGAGGTCGCGGGGGTCCCAAATGAAAATCTTTTTTTAATTGGTCATAGTCTTGGTTGTATCACAATACTTAAATATTTGGAAACACTCGATGAAAATCAAAAAGTTGGGGGAGTAGTTATGATAGCTGGATTTACCGACGATGTGGGATATAGCGAGCTGACAAATTTTTTTGTAGATGAAATTGATTTTGAGAAAATAAAAACTAAAGCGAACCATTTTATTGCAATACAATCAGACAATGATCCATATGTCGATTTGAAGTATGGAGATATTTTGAAAGAAAAACTGGGAGTAAAACTTATTATTAAGCACGCAATGGACCATTTTTCGACAATCACATCATTTCCAGACGTAAGCGAGGAGGTTTTAATGATGACTTGACAAAAATAGTAGATTCGGTCATACTATCTTCATGGGAATAGTGCTTTCGCTTATCGTAAATACTGTTTCTGTATATGTTGCGGCTTGGTTACTTGCTTCTGGAGTTAAAATTCCAGATTTACAAACCGCATTCGTCGTCGCGATAGTCCTGGCACTTGTAAATACGTTCCTTAAACCGGTCCTCCTCATCTTAACCTTGCCAATTAATTTATTAACACTTGGACTTTTCACCTTTGTTCTAAACGCACTCATCATCATGCTCGTCAGCTCACTCGTTGCTGGGTTTACCGTTTCAAGCTTTTGGTGGGCGCTGGCATTTAGCTTCGTTTTGGCCATTGTTAATATGGTACTTGAACAGATGGTTAAATAAGATGAATGACTCTACGGACACTCGATACAGTGCTCTCAAACAAATCCGCGATGAACTTCTAGATTTCAAAGAGTCTCCGCTTTTTGAGTATCGAAAAAAGAATGGATTTCACCCCGTAATTGGTGAAGGAAATCACTATGCAAACATTATGTTTATCGGGGAAGCTCCGGGGGAAAATGAGGCAAAACAGGCCCGTCCATTTTGCGGGGCATCGGGGCGAATTCTTGACGAGCTCCTTGCTTCGATTGATCTCAAACGAGAAGATGTATATGTGACCAATGTGGTAAAAGATCGACCGCCCGAAAATCGCGACCCATCTCCTGAAGAAATTGAGCTCTATACTCCATTTTTAGATCGTCAGATTGATATTATCCAGCCAAAAGTATTGGCCACTCTGGGCCGGTTTTCAATGAAATATATTATGGATAAATTTGAACTTTTTATGGAATCAGGACCCATTAGTAAGCTTCATGGACAAATCTTTGAAGCGCCCTCGTCTTGGGGAACCGTCAAAATCATCCCCCTTCTGCACCCGGCTGTTGCGCTCTACGGAGCGAGTAAAAAAGGAGTACTCCTCGCAGATTTTAAGGTTTTGAAGGAATTTGTTTAGATTCCCGCCTTCGCGGGAATGACATATTATTTCCCGAAGATACGCTTATTTCGAGCATCACTGGGATTACACCGTACACTGAGGGCCCCTTTGATGCGAGAAATAACGTATCGAGGGAAATTGAGATCCCTGCCTTGCCGGCAGGCAGGCCAAAACAAGTTCAGGATGACGAGAGTCATACTTCCACCTCAAACCTCGGCAAGCCAATTCCTTTAACATGTTTTTGTTTCCCCAAAAACATAGTCGAGCCGGTTTTCACCACCCGCTCCCCATACTTCCTCGAAAGTCCATCTATTGCACCAAAAACCGCACTCGACTTCCCCGTTTGTACTTGATCTTCAAGAAGCGATTCCTGCACATCCTCCATTTTTGAAAGATTGGAAAGAATTACGCCTGTTGCCCGATACAGTTTTCCCTGCTGAAATAGAGTATTAAAGATACCATGCATTTTTTTCATAATAACCGTTGGTGTTGCTGTTTTTTCAGGTAAATCAATAGCACCATATTTATACGAAAAATCTTGTCCTTTGAGAAAAAAACTTATTTTATTTGTATGTAAATTATACAAACGCGCTTTTTGGCACGCGCACTCCAAATTAGTAACGAGCTGGCTGTAAACGAAGTTTTTATCTGACGAGGGCGGAGTAAATGTGTGTGTTGATGAGATTGATTGAAAAGAAGTTTTCACTGTGGGATCGATAGTAAAAATATACTCGCCATTCAATTCGTGCCAAATCTCAATTCCTGGCTTTGTTAAAACCGCCCGAACAAACTTTTCATCTTTCTTCGCAAAATCACCAGCGGTTTTAATCCGATAATTCTGCAAGAGTTTCGTCGTCGCCCTCCCAATTCCCCACACATCTTCAATAGGAATCTGTTTCAGAAAGTTTTCAATCTCTTCTGGTTTTACAACAGTCAGTCCACTTGGTTTTTGAAAATTAGACGCCAGTTTAGCAATGCTCTTATTCGGCCCAATCCCAACCGAAACAGAAATCTCCAAAGACTTTTCAATTTCGTTTTTAATTGTTTCCCCCAATCTCCTCCTCTCATCCTCCTCGCCCCCGCCCCACCCTATCGCCCAATCTCCTTCTCTCCTCCTCGACTTCAAAACTCCACTCAAATCCACAAACCCCTCATCCACCGAATACTTTTCCACGTCAGGCGAGTATCTGCGCAGAATTGCAAACATTTTCTGTGAAAACAATTCATAAATTTCATAATTTGACTCAACGATGATGCATTGAGGGAAATATTTCTTAATTTCGTACATTGAAGTTTGTCGGGAAATCCCAAGCTTTTTTGCCTCGGTTGAGGCCGCAGTGACAACTCCTCGTTCGCTCCCCGTCACGACCGGTTTTCCACGCAGATGCGGATACACCGCCTGCGCACAGCTTGCAAAAAAAGAATCACCGTCTATATGTAAAATCACTTTATGAAAAGTATATGAGAACGATCGTTCACTTGCAAGTGGATTTTATCGAGGATCGGATGTAGGAAAGGGAATATCTGTGGGAGTAAGTTTACTTTTCACCGGTACTGTAGGTGTCGTTAGCAACTTAAACTTACAACTTGACTCCTTTGCACACGTAGTCCTTGCAAAAGAAATCAGTTGTGCACTGTCATAACAGTCTACTTTATTGCCTAACGTACCTTTTTTCCCACCATGACAAACATACGATGCGTTTAGATATAGATTATCGTCGCTTGGACATAGATCACCTGTTAAAAAGCTGTTAATCCCTTTTTTACAACGTGATAATCCAGGCATAGGGTTGGCAACAATTGGTATAGTCTGGAGTATTCTGGTTGGAACGGCAGTTGGGGGAACAGCTGCTCCAGGAATTGGGCATCCACAATACGCATATGCGGCATTTTGCAGGACATTTTGACTTGCACAACTATTGTTACGTTGTCCAAGGGCTGACGCATCAATAATTTTTGCTTGGTCTCCCGCGTTACATCGCACTGATACCGATTGGTATTGTCCAAAATAACAAGAATTTATACCGTTATATGTCAGTCGTGCAGGTTGACCGAGTATGCATGTTCTTTGTGCTTGACTTAGTGTAGTTGCCCGTGCTTGCGAATCAAGAAGCATAGCCTGTTCGTCTTGGACTTGTCGGGAAACGCTAATGAGAATGAAGGTGAGAAGCACCAAAAAAAGAACCATCGCATACGTAACAATTCGATGATGCAACATGTACCGTCGCATTTTCGTAAGCTCTTCGTCCATAGGTTTCAATATAGAACAAATACGATCACGTTGTCAAGGAGATTCTCCTCCCTCCAGCATTTTCGCCTCCTCCAGCTTATTCCCAAACGAACTAAACGATTTGGTCACTTGTCCTGCTTGATTGTAGGCATTGGTAAGGTGTCGGTTTAAGACATTGAAGGCTTCGTCCGTTTTGTCATAATCTTTTTTCAAGTCGCGAAGCGCAGTTAAGATTTCTGCGGCACGCGTTTGTATTTTTTCTCCTTCAAAAGACATGAGAATTGCGTGTAAATAGGCATAAAAACTCATCGGCGAGACGATCATGATGCGCCGGGCAGATGCATATGTTTGAAGCTCATCATTCACAATGATTTCGTAATAAATTGCCTCCGATGGAATATACATGAGCGCATAATCAACCGTTCCTTCTGAAACGAGGATATATTTTTTCGAAATATCCGAGATGTGTTTTTTCACATCTCGCACAAATTCTCTTCGATGTCCT
>MFZQ01000015.1:0-23084 GCA_001789445.1 Candidatus Roizmanbacteria bacterium RIFCSPHIGHO2_02_FULL_40_13b
GACAGGTGGGACAAAACAAATGATTCCCGAATACTGTTTGTTTCAGAAACTTTCTAATCTTCGTCTCAGACGGTACTTGATTTAGATTGTACATATATACTCATTTTAGTGAGTTTGTACCAACAGGGTATGATTACCCTCAATTTACTGCTTGACACACACATGCTTATGCACTATACTTAGCGTATCTTTTTTGAAGGTAAGAAGAAGCTTTGATTACAGAAAATCTACCCGCTCAATAATTTGAAGACTGAGAATAGGTCGTTATGGCCTATTTATTTTGTTTATAAAAAAATCGTTTTGCAAATGGCGACTAACCCATCAAAATCAAAGACCCCAAAAAAAAGAATTTTTTATGGGACTGAAGATAAGGTAGACGCATTCGATCTCATTCAAGTTCAAAAAGACTCCTGGCAAGAATTTCTCGACACCGGCCTCTTCTCAATTCTCCATGAATTTTTCCCCATTGAAGACTACACAAAGAAAAACTTTCGACTTGAACTCAAAGATGTGTATTTTGGTGAACCTCGCTACACACTCGCAGAATGTATTGAAAAAAAGCTCTCGTATTATTTCCCTGTGTATGTAAAAGTGAGCCTGTTTAATAAACGAAAAAATACTGAAAAGACACAAGATGTGTACTTTTTTAACCTCCCCAAAATGACTGATCGGGGAACTTTTGTTATTAATGGTATTGAGCGCGCAGTTATCAGCCAAATTTCTCGATCTCCGGGCATCTATTTTACCGCAGAAGTTGATAAAGTAACGGGGGCAACGGTATATAACGCAGAAGTTCGTCCATATATTGGTTCATGGCTTGATTTTACGATCACCAAAAACAATCTCATTGAGGCAAAAATTAACAAACGACGTAAATTTTTGGCAACCTCATTCCTTCGCTCATTCAAAGACATGTCGAATAATGAGATTATTTCTCTTTTTTCAGATATTGATAAAGACATTGTTGCCAAATTTATCGTTCCCACTCTAGAGAGAGATGGGGCGAAAACCCGAGATGAAGCCGTTCTTGAAATCTACAAAAAACTTCGTCCTGGTGAGCCTCTCGTTTTGAATAATGCATATGAAACACTTGATAGTCTTTTTTTCAATCCGCGCCGCTACACCCTTTCTAACGTTGGAAGATACAAAATCAATAAAAAGTTGAATCTTGATACGCCCATTGAGAAGGAAAACTTTGTACTCACACTTAAAGACGCCGTCGCTACAATAAAATATCTTATAAATCTCACCACCGGAAAAGGAAACTTTGACGATATCGATCATTTGGCAAATCGGCGCATCCGCACCGTTGGTGAACTGATTGGAATGTACGGAGTTCGGGTAGGAATGGTGCGAACCGAGCGTGATATTAAAGCTCGAATGAGCATGACTATGACCGATGTAGACACCCTCCCTTCTCAAATTATAAATAGCAAATCACTCATTGCCACCATCAACTCGTTTTACCGAACAAGCCAGCTTTCAACCATTGTTGATCAGACAAATCCTCTTTCAGAAATAGATAATTTACGTCGTCTCACTGTAGGTGGGCCTGGGGGACTTGAAAAAGAACGTGCATCGTTTTCAATCCGCGATATTTCTTCTTCTCAATATGGACGTATTTGTCCGATTCGTTCTCCTGAAGGACCAAATATTGGAGTCGTAACTTATATGGCGCTGTACGCCAAAATAAATAAATTTGGGTTTGTCGAAACTCCGTATAAAAAAATAATTCATACGAAAAAAGGAAACAATATTATTTCAAAAGTAGGAAATGAAATTACCTACATGCAATCAGATGATGAAGAGATTTATCATATTACCCACTCGAGTATTGAAATTGATGAAAATGGCGTGATTACTCAAGAACGGGTTCCTGCCCGCTTTGGGGGAGACATGGTTGAAGTTTCTGCCGACAAAATTGACTTTATTGATATTTCACCTCGCCAAGTTGTAGGGCTTGCCGCTTCACTCATCCCCTTCATCCAACACGATGACGCATCTCGTGCTCTTATGGGCACGCACATGTTGTGTCAGGCAGTACCACTTGTTAAACCACAAGCTCCTGTTGTAGGAACGGGAATGGAAGCGACGGTAGCTACGGCACTTGGTCGAACTATCATGTGCCCGGAAGATGCAACGGTTGAGTACGTTGATGGTCGAAAAATAGTTCTCAAGGGAAAAAGCGGAAAAAATCACCAATATGACTTGAACCGATTTATGAAAACAAATAAAGATGTGGTGTTTGATCAACGCCCCCTCGTTTCAATGGGTCAGTCGCTTAAGGCAGGGGACGCAATGATTGACGGACCTGCAACTGATCACGGACAACTTTCACTTGGACAAAATCTCGTTGTCGCATACGCTTCACTTGATGGACTTGGATATGAAGATGGATTTGTTATATCACAAAGACTTGTAAAAGATGATGTGTTTACTTCAGTTGTCATGGAGGAATTTATTGCAGATCTCGTGGACACCAAACTTGGTCCGGAAGAATTGACGCGGGATATTCCAAATGTACGAGAAGAAATTCTTGCAAATCTAGATAAAGATGGACTGGTGATTGTTGGTTCAGAAATTGCGCCAGGTGACGTTCTTATCGGTAAAGTAGCTCCAAAAGGGGAGAAAGAACTTTCTGCAGAAGAACGACTCTTGCGCGCTATTTTTGGGGAAAAAGCAAAAGATGTAAAAGATACGTCGCTTCGAATGCCCTATGGTAAAAAAGGTGTGGTTGTTGACGTAAAAATAATTGATGCTAAAAAAGATCCGAATGAACTTGAACCAGGAGTTTTGAAACGAATCATCGTAACGCTTGCACAACTTCGAAAAATTAAAGTGGGAGATAAACTAGCCGGTCGACATGGAAACAAGGGTATTATTTCAAAAATTCTACCCGCACACGACATGCCGTATTTGGAAGACGGGACGCCCGTTGACGTGGTACTTTCGACTCCATCGATGCTTGCTCGTATGAATTTGGGCCAACTGTTTGAAACAATGCTTGGGGGGACTGCGACGGCTACAAATAGTACGTTCTCAATTCCAGTTTTTGAACCAATTTCTGAAAAGATTATTTCTGATCAGCTGGAGGCCGCAGGTTTTAAAACAGACGGAAAAGTAAAACTCTTCGATGGAAGAACCGGAATGGAATACGAAAAACCGGTACTTGTGGGTGTCGGATACATTCTCAAGCTTGTTCATATGGTTGAGGATAAATTCCATGCTCGCTCAACCGGTCCTTACTCACTTGTTACCCAACAGCCTCTCGGTGGTAAGTCACAAATGGGAGGACAACGATTCGGAGAGATGGAAGTATGGGCACTTGAAGCGCATCGAGTTCCTCACACACTGCAAGAAATGCTTACGATCAAAAGCGATGATGTTCAAGGTCGAAGAAAAGCATTCGAAGCAATTATTAAAGGAATCGATATTCCACAATCAGCAATTCCAGAGTCATTCAACGTGTTAACAAAGGAATTAAATGCATTAGGGTTAAATGTTGAAGCAATAGATTAAAAAATATGGAAGAACCACAATCAAATAAAGAATACAAATTTGTAGATTTTTCAGGATTGAAACTCATGCTTGCGTCTCCTGAAGTTATGACGTCATGGTCCTACGGGGAAGTAACCAAACCCGAAACGATCAATTATCGTACATTTAAGCCAGAAAAGGATGGACTTTTCGATGAGCGAATCTTTGGCCCAACAAAAGACTATGAATGTTACTGTGGAAAATATAAGCGAATCAGATACAAAGGAATTATTTGTGACCGGTGTGGAGTTGAAATAACGACTAATATTGTGCGTCGAGAACGAATGGGGCACATCAAACTTGCCTCTCCTATCGCACATATTTGGTATTTTAAAGGTGCCTCATCTCCCCTCTCGGTTCTTCTTGATATCACGAGTGCCAATCTTGAACGCATTATTTACTACGCGCTCTACCTCATTAAAGATGTAAACGAAGAAGGTCGTGAGAAAGCACTTGACATCGTTACCAAAATTCGCGACGCCGAAATCGACACGCTTGAAGTATGGAAAAATGAAGAAGAAGCAAAAATTAACGAAGAGCAAGAAACTGCGCGTTTGGGGCTTACAACAAAAGTAAAAAATCAAGAACAACGTGAACTGACACTCCATGAGCTTGATTTTAAATTCAGAGAAAAAATTACGTCAGTTGGCCAAGTTTTCAATGAGAAAAAGACTGAAAAACAAGTTTTTTTTGAGAGAATCATAAAAATCATTAAAACAATTACTCCACTGGGAGTTCTTGAAGAAGAAGATTACCTATTCTTGAAAGAAAATGAAGCACACGAGTTTTTGCTTGTCGGAATGGGATCAGAAGTAATTTTAGAAGTACTCTCATCAATGAATTTAGAAGACGTATATGCTGAACTTGTTAAACGACTTTTGAAAACAAAAGGCGACAAGAGAATGAAGTTATTGAAAAAAGTTCGTTTGGTCGAGTCTTTTACTAAATCAGGTGTATCACCCAAATGGATGGTTCTCGTAGTTCTTCCAATAATTCCCCCAGATCTTCGCCCCGTTGTCCAACTTTCTGGTGGAAAATTTGCAACAAGTGATTTGAACGATTTCTACCGAAGAGTAATCAATCGAAATAATCGTCTTAAACACTTGATTGAACTTGGAGCACCAGAAATCATTTTGAGAAATGAAAAGCGCATGTTACAAGAAGCGGTAGACTCACTCATCGACCTTTCCAAATCACGGGGTGGTCGCACAACCCAATCTCGAGGGAAAGCGCTCAAATCGCTTTCTGATGTGCTTAAAGGGAAACAAGGTCGTTTCCGACAAAATTTACTTGGAAAACGAGTTGACTATTCAGGTCGTTCGGTTATTATCGTTGGTCCAGAGCTTGCACTTAACCAATGTGGTATTCCAAAAGAAATGGCGCTTGAACTGTTCAAACCATTTTTGCTTCGTGAAGTCATCATCAGGGGATTTGCACAAAATATAAAAAGTGCAAAAAATTTTCTTGAAACCAAAGATCCGGTAATTTATGATATTTTGGAAGAAATTACACGAAACCATCCGGTTATTTTGAACCGTGCTCCTACACTTCATAAGCTTTCAATTTTGGCTTTTTATCCTGTTTTGACTGACGATTATGCAATAAAACTGCATCCAACAGTATGTCAGGGGTACAATGCTGATTTTGATGGAGATCAAATGGCTATCTTTGTTCCTCTTTCAGAGAAAGCAATTGAGGAAGTTGAAACACGCATGATGCCACAACAAAACCTTTTGAAACCATCTGACGGTACGCCAATTGTGGTTCCAAACAAAGAAATGGCACTCGGATGTTACTATTTAACAACGCTTGATGCGGGATTTAAAGATGTAAAAGATGAAGAAATTCGAAGATATTCTGGGGCAGACGAGGCACTCATGGCCCATGGCCATACTATTATTAAAACTCGTGAACCAATTTATGTTCGAATTAACAATGAAATAATCAAAACCAGTGTTGGGAGAATCATTTTTAACACAAAATTGCCTGAAGAGCTTCAATATATTAATGAAGGAGTTCGCGCGGCAGATCTTAAAACAATCGTTGTTCGTGCAACAAAGCTTTTTGCCGGAGATGAAAACAAGCTCATTACACTTATTGACAGCTTAAAATCGATCGGTTTCTGGGGTGCTACCATTTCTGGAGGGGTTTCTGTATCACTTTTTGACTGTGTAACCATTGATGAGCGTTTAAAACTTATTCGCATTGCAGAAGATAAAGTAAAAGAAATTGAAAAAAATTACTTCAATGGACTCATTACAGAAGAAGAAAAGAAACGGCTTGCAAACAATGTGTGGATTGATGTGACGGAAGATATGGCAAATAGAACATGGGACGCAACTGATGAAGAAAATCCAGTAAAAATCATTATTAACTCTGGGGGAGCTCGTGCATCGCGAGAAAATATGAAACAACTTTCAGCCATGAAAGGACTCGTTATCGACCCTTTGGGGAAAATTATTGAGGTTCCCACAAAGTCAAATTATCGTGCAGGCCTTTCTATTTTTGAATACGTCATTAATGCTCGTGGTGCTCGAAAAGGACTTATTGATTCAGCACTTAAAACGGCTGATGCCGGATACCTCACTCGTCGACTAGTAGATGTTTCACATGATATGATTGTTCGTGAACATGATTGTGGAACGAAAGAGGGACTTCTTGTAACTAAAACAGGCGAACGGGGGGATAAATTTATGGAACGGGTAATGGGACGAGTTCTCCTTAAAGAAGGAAAATTAATTGATGAAGTAGAATTTGTCAAACTTGAAAAAAAAGGCGTTGATAAAGTAACTGTTCGAACGCCGCTTCAGTGTAAAACTGAGTATGGTGTATGCCAGCTTTGTTACGGACTTGATCTTTCCACGCATAAAATGGTTGAGATTGGAGTGGCAGGGGGAGTTGTTGCCGCACAATCTATTGGGGAACCAGGAACACAGCTTACCATGCGTGTTCGACATTTTGGGGGAATTGTAATTGCTGACGTTACGCAAGGGTTACCACGGGTTGAGGAGCTTTTTGAAATTCGAACACCTAAAGTGCTCTCTCCTATTTCTGATATGGCTGGAAAAGTGAGTATTCAAGAAGATACCGATAGGGCAACCTATATCATTAAAGTTTCAGGTGGAACTGAAGGAACTCCAGAAGAGCGCGAATTTATCATTCCATCTAATCGTAAACTTAAGGTCAAAAATGGACAACTTATCGCTTCGGGACAAACACTTTGCGAAGGATATTTAGATGTAAAGGAAGTGCTCTCGATTAAGGGGCTTGAGGAAGCGCAAACGTATCTTCTCAATGAAATTCAAAAAGTGTATGAATCACAAGGAATTGTCATTCACGACAAACACTTTGAAATCATCATTCGAAAGATGAGTGATAAAGTCATTATTGAAAATGAAGGTGATACCAAGTTTATCGTTGGAGAAGTTGTTTCTATGTATCGATTTGAACGCGAAAATAAAAAAGTACTTGCGCAAGGTGGGCGGCCGGCAGTTGGACGTGTGTCAATTCTTGGTATCTCGCGTGCGGCAATGTACTCGGATTCATGGCTCTCATCAGCATCATTCCAAGGAACAACAACAATTCTTACCAGTGCTTCAATCAAGGGTCAAGTCG
The DNA here is from genome assembly GCA_001789445.1 of Candidatus Roizmanbacteria bacterium RIFCSPHIGHO2_02_FULL_40_13b. GTDB lineage: Bacteria > Patescibacteriota > Microgenomatia > UBA1406 > HO2-37-13b > 2-01-FULL-39-24. The sequence continues at coordinate 7,153 of MFZQ01000015.1, forward strand.
ATAACTTGCTAGGACTGAAAGAAAATGTTATAATCGGACGACTCATTCCGGTAACCGAAGAACTTCTGGAAAAGTACTATGGAGCAGGGACAGTAGCCTCAGGGGTTGCGGCACCAGTTGTGGAAGAACCAGTTGAGGAAGTTGTCGTCTCACCCGAAGTTGTTGAAGAACTTGCGGCAACAGAGGTTGAAGAAGTACCTGAAGAAATCGATATGACAGTTAAAAGAGAAGTAGAATAATATGCCAACAATAAATCAGTTAATAAAAAATAAGCGAAAGAAAAAAATCCGACACGCTCGTGCAATCGCACTTAAGAGTGTTGTAAATGCAGTACGTCGTCGCAAGAAAGATATTGCGGGTCCACTCAAGCGTGGTGTTTGTGTAGTTGTGCGTACCATGACACCAAAAAAACCAAATTCAGCACTTCGTAAAGTAGCTCGTGTAAAACTTTCAAATGGAATGGAAGTAACCGCATACATTCCCGGAATCGGACACCAACTTTCTGAACACTCAATTGTACTTGTGCGGGGAGGTCGGGTAAAAGATTTACCAGGAGTTAAATATCACATTGTACGTGGAGTGTATGATACGACGGGCGTTGAAGGACGAAAAGTTGGACGCTCAAAATACGGAGCACGAATGCAGAAAGCTAAAAGTTCATAACACCTATGCCTCGACGATCATATAAAAAAATTACCATAAAACCAGATCCTGTTTTTGAGAGTCATGAAGTGGCAAAACTGATCAACTACGTTATGCGCGACGGTAAAAAAAGTGTCGCTTCACGTATCGTATATAAAGCACTTGATCAAATAAAAGCGAAAGATCTCAATCCTCTGGAAACCGTTCATAAAGCAATTTCAAATGTTGCGCCTCAATTTGAGGTTAAGCCTCGCCGGGTGGGAGGAGCTTCATACCTTGTCCCTATGGAAACCCGACCTGTTCGAAAAATTTTTCTCGCGTTCAACTGGATTGTAAACGCCGCACAAGCTCGATCAAATAAAGAGTTTCACTCGTTTGATTTAAAACTTGCCGCAGAGCTTACCGAGGCGGCCGCAGGTATGGGGGAAGCAGTAAATAAGAAAATACAAGTAGAAAAACTAGCAGAACAAAACAAAGCGTTTGCACATTTTAAATGGTAGTTTGAGAAAGAGGAGAAGAGGAGGAGATAGGGAGCTAGGGTGGGGCAGAGGAGAGGAGATAAACAGAGAGGAAGACTTTCTGCTTTTCTCCCGTCCTCTTTTCTCTCCACCTCTCATCCCCCCTATCACCCCATCACCTCCTCCCCACCTCAAGGATTAATAAATATGGCCAATATCATAACAAAAGATCGAGTCGTGACTGCTGATAAAATCCGAAATATCGGAATTATCGCACATATTGACTCTGGAAAAACAACAACAACAGAGCGCATCCTTTTCTACACAGGCCGCTCATATAAGATCGGAGACATAGACGATGGAGATACGCAAATGGACTGGATGGATCAAGAACGTGAACGGGGTATCACCATCGTCTCTGCCGCAACAACTACCTTCTGGAAAGACATGCGTATAAATATCATAGATACTCCCGGACACGTAGATTTTACGGCTGAAGTAGAGCGGTCGCTTCGGGTTCTTGATGGGGGAGTCATGATTTTTGATGCAGAAGAAGGAGTGCAGTCACAGTCTGAAACGGTATGGCGGCAAGCTGATAAGTATAAGGTTCCCCGCATCTGCTTTATCAACAAAATGGATAAAATTGGGGCTGATTTTTTCCGAACGGTAGATGATATTCGAACACGGCTTGGTGCAAAACCCGCCGTTATGGTATATCCGATTGGTGCAGAATCCTCTTTTGTAGGCGTTGTTGACCTTATTACCCTTCAATCATATGTGTGGGGAGAAGATGAAACGGGTGTTAAATATAAGATTTCAGATGAAATTCCGGAAAATATCAAAGACGATGTAATGAAAAAACGAGCAGAACTCGTGGAACTAATCGCAGAAAGCGATGACGCACTTCTTGAAAAGTTTTTGGCAGGAGAGGAAATTTCACAAGAAGAACTCAAAGCCGCACTTCGCCGAGTAACTATCGCGTACAAATTAGTGCCAATTTACGCAGGTACCTCACTTCGAAACAAGGGCGTTCAGCCAATTTTGGATGCGATCGTCGACTATCTTCCTTCTCCGGAAGACCTTATTGAAGTTCATGGAATAAATCCTGACACCAAAGAAGATGAAGTTCGAAAACTTACCAACGAAGAGGATTTAACGGCACTTGCATTCAAAATTCAACTTGATCCACATGTGGGAAAACTTACCTATGCACGAATTTATTCTGGAACCTTGCAATCAGGCTCATATGTGTACAACGTGAATAAGCGACTTCGAGAGCGGGTGGGGCGAATTCTTCTGATGCATGCTAATCAGCGGGAAGAAATTGATAAAGCATATGCGGGGGAAATCGTGGGTCTCATTGGTCCAAAAGATACGCGAACAGGAGATACACTTTCTGTTGAAAACAAGCCAATCATTCTTGAGCAAATTACGTTCCCAGATCCGGTCATTTCACTTGCAATTGAGCCAAAAACCAAGGCTGATCAAGAAAAACTTTCATACACACTGCAACGACTTTCTGAAGAAGATCCGACGTTCCACGTAAAAGTTGATCAGGAAACTGGGCAAACCATCATCTCTGGAATGGGAGAACTTCATTTGGAAATTTTGGTTGATCGTATGAAGCGAGAAATGGGTATGAATGCAAATGTGGGTAAGCCACAAGTTGCATATCGAGAAACAATCTCCAAGAATGCTGAAGGTGAAGGTAAATATATTAAGCAAAGCGGAGGCCATGGGCAATATGGTCATTGTCTTATTCGAATTGAGCCTTTGGGGCGCGGTGAAGGATTTAAATTTGTGAATGCGGTCAAAGGAGGATCGATTCCTTCAGAATTCATTCCTTCAGTTGAAAAAGGGGTCATTGAGGCGCTTGAAAAAGGAATTCTTTTGGGATTCCCGCTTTCAGATATTCAAGTCACTCTCTACGACGGAACGTATCATGATGTTGACTCGTCTGACATGGCGTTTAAGATTGCCGGATCAATGGCAATTCAGGAAACGGCAAAACGGGCCGGACTTGTACTTTTGGAACCAATCATGAAAATGGAGATAGTTGTACCAGATGAGTTTATGGGAACCACCATTGGAGACCTTTCAAGTCGACGTGGAAAAGTTCTTGGAACCGATAAACGAGGAAATGTAACGGTAATTAAAGCATATGCACCGCTTGCAGAGATGTCAGGCTACGCAACAACCATCCGCTCACTTACGCAAGGAAGAGGATTTTTCTATATGGAGCCATCCCACTACGAAGAAGTACCACAAAATATTGTTAGCAAACTTCAATCGGAACGATCTTAACGGGCAGGAGTAAAACTTACCAGATTCAGTTGTCCACTACCAGTAGCGCTTGCGCTTTCTCCAACTAAAAACTTCAAACTCTTAATTCCCACATTTTTCTGTAACTGATACTCTATTACTTTCCCGTTTTTAATGGGGGATAGGCCTTCGGGAATGGATCCGAGAATAAGCTTTGAAGAAATAGTGAGTGTGTCCCCTACTTGTTTTTCAACAGTACTAACAACCTTTACTCCATCAGTAGAAATAAACGGAATCTTCAAATTTATATCAATCGGACTTTCCCATGAACTATTCACTTTCAGTGTATCGTTTGTTGAAATGAGTAACACTGATCCAGATATTGTTGAAAGTATTGATTGAAGTGGTGATTCAGGCAAAAGTGCCAATGGAAGTCCATATACTCCCGTTTTTCGACAGGTGAGTACTGTTTCAACAGGTTCTTTTTTAGGAAATACAGTTGTTATCGTAACGCTCGAGCTTGTTGTTGCGGTAATAGTACTCGTGGTCACATCTCCGACGAGGAGCTTATACTTCCACGCACTTCCCTTCTTGAAATTAAAATAATCGCTTTGACATGGGGCTGTTGACGTATCTTGTGAACTTTTTGCACTCTCAACGACAACTGGAGCTTGCGTGATTGTTGGAGCTTGTACCACAACCTCTTTTTTCGGGAAAAATCGATCATGAAGACTTATTCCCACAATTCCAACAAGGGAGACAATGATAATTGCATTCAGAATCCGCGAGTTCATGTAGAAAGTATACTGTATTTTGTCATTCTGGAGAGAAATACTTGTCATGCTGGAGCGCTAGCGATAGCATCTCAGGTTTGGGATCCTATCGGTCACTACGTTCCCTCCAGGATGACAAATGGTCAGAATACCCAATAATTGAGGACGCCAAAACTACAGTTTATACGAATTCTTCATTTTTTCCTTAAAATTCTCAAAATCAGTATAAATCTCCGCATGGATTCCGAAGTGGCGGGCGCTATCAACATTTTTCTCAGTATCATCCCAGAAAAGGATTTGGTCCTTTTTCAAGCCTAAATCATCAACGATGTGTGAGTAAAACTTGAGTGATGGTTTGCGGTGGCCAAGGCGAGACGAGGCGTAAATCTTGTCAAAATTATTAGCAAATCCCATTTTTTTAAGCATATACTCGATTCGGTCCTCCGTTTGATTAGTGGCAAGGCAACAGGTAATATTCCTCTTTCGCAACTGTTGGATATACTCTACAAGTGCTTCATCAATACTATGCTCCGATTCAAACCAATACTGCAAAAAGGCCTCCACTCCCCCACGCCAATTCCATTTTTTGAGGTACGGAAGAAGGATCTCCTTCAAATTAGCCTCTCCGATCAGACTTTTTCGAAATGGGCCAGAGAAAAATGGTTCAGTTATTTTTGTAGTAATTCCATGATCACGTGCAAGTGTTTCAGAAAACATCTGACCGTCGATAAGAACTCCGTCTGCATCAAACAAAACCGCTTTGATCATAGGGAGATTATAGCAAATAATGTCTAATTTGTTGTGGATTGTGAATTACTCGATTGAATTCGGCAATATCTGGCAAGATTAGGCAATATTCGGCAACATTTGGCAAAGTCTTCATGATAGAATTGAGCTATGAAGATCCCACCAACCTACACGATACGTCCAGAATTAAGCTCAATACTTTCTAAAATAGATCAGATACGCTCCGTTCTTTCCTCGCAGGAAATCCCACAAGATACAAAAAAGCGCTTTCGACAAAAAAGTATCTTAAAAAGTTCTCTCTTTTCTGCTCGGATTGAGGGTAATCCATTAACAATTCAAGATCTTACGAATAGCTCCGACGAAGAAAAAAAACGAGAAGTTTTTAATATCATCGAATCTGTACGCTATCTCGATGGTTTAAAAGTTGTTAATCAACTAGAACTACTTGAGGTTGTGAAAAAACTTCATCTGCATGTACTGAATAAGTTAGATAATGAAGCCGGGCATTTCCGAACAGAAGTATCAGCAATTTTCAATCAAGCGGGAGTGGCCGTATATATGCCTCCTCCTCCAGAAAAAATACCAGTGTTACTTGAGCAATTAATATCATTTATTGTATCTTCCAAAGAAGTACCGCTCATCAAAGCATTTATTACGCATTTAGTATTTGAAAAAATTCATCCATTTATTGATGGAAATGGACGAGTTGGACGATTACTTATTTATTTTGTACTCAAATATTCAAACTACGATTTTGGTTTTTATATCCCATTTGAGGAGTACTTGGATGAGCACAAAGAAGAATATTATTACTATCTTGACATTGGAATGAACGATGCAGATTCATATTTACTTTTTATGGCAGGGGTTTTTTTGGAGCAATGTACACGAATTCAGGCATCAATTGCTGTAGAAGCTAGCCCGATAGATCAGATAAACTTGCCCCTTCGACAAGAGGAACTATATTTCATTATTAAAGAACATCGGCAAGTTTCGTTTGATTTTATCAGACGTCGATTCTTAAAGGTACCGACACGAACGTTGCGATACGATCTCAAGAAATTGGTCGAGAAAAATTATATTTTGAAAATAGGAAAAACTAAGGGAAGTTGGTATAAGATAAAATAAATGTGAGTCGGGTGGGGATCGAATATACCTCTGATCATTTAACTTTTTTTACCCAACCCAACGGCTCCTGCGCGAAATGGATGACGTAATCCTCTCACAATTACGCAACGCCATCTTTCTGAAGATTCTTGATTTCTCAAAGCAACCGCCTTACTATCATCCTTGTCAAGAGATCTAGTCGAGACATATATGTAAGGTTTTGGTTCTGGTGCACGACCGTTCTTTCTTAGCCGAGTATAAAATATAATTTCATCATTCAAGGTAAGGGTTCTATTTGCTTGTCCCACTCCTAGACGATCTAATTCTTCTCTATACGTTGAAAGTACTCCCGAAACTCTAAGATTGACAACAGGTCCTACCACACCATTTTGGTTCGGAATTCTGTCTCTGTCTTCTGGTAATAGTTCGAATTCTATTGGTGTCATTACCTCCGATGAGAAACGAGCTCGGTTAGTAATTATTCCTCTTCGTCGTCTAAGTACAGTATCTAAAGCCCCTTGCCCATGCAAGCTAATCGGATTACCCTTGTAGATCTCGTAGACTTCATCTGCAACTGAATCTCCGAGCACAGCCAAAGCAATTGTAGTGCAAAAATCTTCTCCTTCTGATACAGTATTAAATCCACCAACTCTTAACCCTGGGGCAACAATCATATCTAAATCTCGTTCGCTTAGTCCTTTTAACTCACCGTAAGTATACGATTGGCTTCCTTCAGCGTGTGGATCCATATATTAAAGGATTATATCATATAAATGAATTTGGACACTTCGGGTGTGTACTAGGCTTTCAACACGGTCTAAAATTGAATTATTTTATTTTTTGTGAGTCGGGTGGGGATCGAACCCACGACCAAGAGCTTAAAAGGCTCCTGCTCTACCACTGAGCTACCGACCCTGGTTCGTAGGTACTATTGTATCAAATTTACGGTCAAAATAGGAAGAAAATCAAACCTTTGTACACACCCGAAGTGTACATAAACAATCCATCCCACACCCGGGGTCGAAAAGTGGAAAATTTAACTATTTATTCTATATCTGGGAAAAAGGACATGAACGGCAAGAAGTGCTTCATCACTGCTAATTTCTCCATCTTCAGCCATGTCTAATATTTCTGCTGCGAGTTCATGTCTGATCACAATGTCCATTTTGTCAGGGGCGAGATCAAGTACTTCTTGCCCTACATCAATTTCTTGTTCGTTTCTTTCAATCATGTCTATAGTATATCAGAAGTGAGTTTAAAATTATTCTTGCAATTCAATAAAACCTGCTATAATAATCTAAATATTACTTATGGACCATGAAACACGTAAAATCCCCATAACAATATGAAAGACAAACGAAATTCATTAGCAATCTTTGAGCACTTTAGAATTAGAAGACAATATGATGAAAAAACGGAAACGTGGTTTTTTTCGGTGATTGACATTGTTGCTGTTTTAATAGAACAAAAAGATTTCAAAAAAGCAAAAAGTTATTGGACAACTCTCAAAAATCGGTTAAAACAAGAAGGTAGTCAGTTGGTCACAAATTGTGACCAACTGAAAATGCAATCGGCTGATGGAAAATATTACAAAACCGATGCGGCAGGTGTTGAGACAATTCTTCGTCTTATTCAATCTATACCATCAAAAAAAGCAGAACCCATTAAATTATGGCTTGCAAAAGTAGGCTATGAACGAATGCAAGAGATGACTGATCCTGAAAAAGCGCTGAACAGATCAAGAGACTATTGGCAAAAAATGGGCAGAAATACCAAGTGGATTCAACAAAGAATGATGGGACAGGAAGTCAAGAATGGAGCGATTTATCGGTAAAGGAACATAAAAGCTTAAAGAATCTCAAAACACAGAATTTACGTGATCACATGACTGATGCTGAATTAATTTTCACTGCACTGGCCGAACTTTCTACTCGTCAAATAGCCGAGACTGTACAAGCAAAAGGTCTGAAGGAGAATAAAATTCCGGCAAAAAAAGGTGGTAAAATTGCCAAGGATGCAAGAATTTCACTTGAACAAAAAACGGGAAAAAGAATTGTTACTAGTGAAAATTTTATATTGCCAATTCGAACCAAAAAACGATTAAATAAATAATTGCTACATCCCAAAAAACCTGCTATAATGATCCGATATGACAGAAATACCAGTTCCCTTTCGAGATTTTGCGGTTGCACAAGTACAAGCCAGGGAAACAGTGCCTCCAGATCAAGAACAATCCTACAGTGCACTGATGGAAGCTGGGTGGAAACAATTCCAGGATGCTTTAAATAGAGATCTTACAAACGAGGAAGTAGGGCAAGTAATACATGCACAGGAGGAAGATATAGCTAGCTATTGGTTCAGACAATGGGCACGAGATGGATTTATTCAAAATGAGAGCATGCCAAATGAATGGGTTCTTGAGAATGATAATGAAAAGATAGGAGTTTGGTTTGATTATTCAGGTAGGTTATCCGGTGCTCCCCATGGATATAGTTCAATATACTTTAAAAGAGAAACGGATGATGAACGAGCCACTGCACAATTTCATTATGTAACCGATCCCTCAAATGGATTAGTATTATATACGACAACTCTGTATGAAGGACCTTTGAGAGACTCTGTACAATCTCATGAAGTAATGGTCGAGAGAGAGTCAATCGGTGAAAAAATGACGACTTATACATTTAGAAAACATAATTATGGATCAAATGCAGTTGCAGAATTAACTTGGACTGAAATTACAGGTGCGCCGGATTTGGAAGGCGAAGAAGAAGATCTATCCTCTCTTTGAAAAACTCATAACAACCTCATTCTGTTTATGCATGCTACTTACAAGGGTATATCCGAATTCATCAGTAAGAGTCCCGATTACTTCTTCGGCGCTTGAATCAAAGAGCGGTAAAAAATCAGGATGGACTTCAATGAAAATGTCAGCCGCTTCTGGGGAAGAGAAATACTGTGCTCCGCCTCGTAATACATTCATTTCTGCTCCTTCAACATCTATTTTAATAAAGGTGGGACGATCAATAAGTCCATTCAAAATTAGTTCGTCTAGTGTAAAAGTTGGAACTTCAACGAATGTGGACTGATCAAGTGTTCTTCGCAAACTCGGACAGCCGTGTTCAATTCCATCAGAAAATAACGCCGCAGACCCAGTTTCATCGCTTAGGGCTACATCAATGAGCTGAACTTGACCTCGTCTTTGTGCATTAATTTCAGTGTTTGCCATAAGTCTTCCGAAGCTTTGCGGATCGGGCTCAAACGCCGTTACACTCATACCATTACGAAGTGCAAGAGATGAATAAATTCCAATAGAAGCTCCAATATCTAAAAAATGGCCGTTTTCGCCTTCAGCTTTCATCCGTTCAAGAAGGGCTGTTTCCAGGGCAAGTTCATTGATGAAATGTTTAGCAAAATTCCATTCCTGATGCGTTAGAACGGCAATTTGAAATGGAATGTCATCAACAACCACATCTTTCAACGGAGCGTAAGAGCGTGCAGTAGCCCACGTTCTAAACATACCAATCATTCTAAGATCCGTTACGGTCTGTAAATAGAAATCAAACCCAAGACTTGCGCGTCGATCGTAGAGTAAATCATCATGAATTCTTTTTTTATCGTCTTTTCTGTGCTTGGTGCGACTAGCATTTGGGTTATAGATACCAGGACCTCTGTCATATGCTGCATCCCACTTTTCCATATCACCCGGATCAACGGATTTTGCCATACTATCACGAAAGCTTTGTTTCATTACTCGAATTCCATTCATAGAAAACTCTCCCTTAAGTACTTGCCAGAATTGGGGCATTTCATCAATCTCAAACCGTCGCATTACACGACCAACTCTAGTATTTCGAGGATCGTCTCCCGGTCCAACCGAAAGATTTATTCTGTCAACTTCTTCCGGAGAAATTTTATCAGCACCAAGACGCATTGAACGAATTTTTCGCACCTGTATGGTTTCTCCATGTGGCCCCATACGTTCATCCAAATAAAAAATTGGTCCATGATCTTCAAGCCACACAGCAGTGCCAAATACGGCTATTGGAATAGCAGTTATGGCTGTCCCAGCAATTCCAAACGGCACATCAACAAGCCATCGCTTTCGGTGGCTACCTAAATAGTAATGCCCCGGAAATTCGGAGTTCTCTGGAACATCAGGTGAAAACCAGGCCGCAACATGGGCAAGAATTGTATCCTCGCGACGAAGATATCGATCGACGCGATCGATGAGCGGAGCTTGGGCTCTGTGTCTTCGCACCGAATCCCGGGCTTCTAAATTCATAAGGGGAAATTATAGCAGATTCCTTGGCAATTCATTTGGGAGCTTCAACGGGTGCGGCGGCTGACCACACATGTCTGACTAAATCTCCCATGCGCGAGTCATCAAATCCCTCAAGGAGCTCTCTGTCGACACCATACAGTGCCAATACTCTTTTTCCTTCAGCACTGTCCCAAAATCTGGAATCTAGATGATATACTTTTGTCTGTAGTAGATCTAATCCAGTATTTTCATCTCTCTCTACAAGATAATATACTCCATTTTTACTCACTGTTAGGCTCAAACGGCGATTGATCGAAGCACCACTGATACCAGATAGTCCAAATCTCCTTCTCCATGTTGCAACATCATTTTCATACTCATGACTATTAGGTCTAATTGGACGCATTTTCCAACTACGATCTTCGTTAACGATGACAGCTTCAACTCCTCTATGTATATTGTCCATAGATGGCTGTCTTGGTGTGAAGGAAACTTCGTTACCCGAATATACTGTAAGCTTACCCGATTTAAATGAGTAACTTAATTCTCTTTTATAATGGGGGGTTGAATCTTGTGCTAATTTCCAAGAAGCACTTTCAATACCATCGACCATAGTACCCCCAACTTCTGAAGTTAACTCATCTGTAGGAACTGGTCCGACAGCTTCTGCAATTCGAGAACGAGCAATTTCGTCAACGTCATCTAGCCAACGCTCTTGATGTTGTCTTAATAATTCAAAGCCACTTGCTCGAGTGCTATTTGCAGCCGCCTCTGCTCGTTCCGAAGGGCTTAGTGGGCCCATGAGTTCACCGGAAGCTGTTACAATAGTTTGAGTCTGACTTCGTTCTTCTGCACCTGGCATAGGTGATTTATACCATAATAATTTGTGTAGTCAAGGGATGATTGACCACCCCCTTCCCCTCCTTAACCAAGGAGGGGATAAAGGGGAGGTTGGGTGGTATGATTAAGAAATGTCCCGACGTACTTTTACATTCAACACTCGATTTGTTCCACCCATACTTATTTTATTGCTCATTCTCTTTGCACTATTTTTTATTCCTCCGGTGAACATGCTCTTCATCGCCGGGCTTTTGGTTCTCATCTCACTCTTCGTGTTTTACACAACTAGAATCTTTATTAAACGAGTTTCACTTTCGGTCATCTTTTCGATCTTTACCTTCTTACTCCTCTTTTTTCATATTTTGGGAGTACTTGATACACTGAATTTACTACTCCTTTGTGCGCTCATCGCTGGATTACTTATCCTTTTTGATATAATACGATAATGGTACGAAAGATTGTTGAGACGCAATTATTTATTCACGTGAGTGAACGACTCATTCCAATTTTTACGTGGGCAATCATCCTCATGCCTATCTATTTATCCCCCTTTCGCCCAGCTATCGTCTCTTACTTCATCTTGGCATACTTCCTCTACTTCTTATACAAAACATTAAAAAGTGTCTATTTTGCCGCAATAGCATATCAGCTTCTTGAGCAAGCAGGGAAGATCGACTGGCACAAAAGACTTATCAAAACGGCTGGGTGGGGAGATCTTCGTCATTACGTCCTTATTACCAATTACAAGGAATCAATTGAAAAGATTACCATAACAATCCAAAAATTAGCCGAGCAAGAGTACGATTTATCGAAAGTGAACATAGTCCTTGCTATGGAAATGCGTGAGGGGGAACAATCGAGAAATCGAAGTGACGCTATTAAAAAGGAATTTGGCCATATTTTTGGAGAAATAATTACCACGTATCATGAAATGGTAGAAGGGGAGGTAGTGGGGAAGGCAAGTAATGAAGCGCATGCGGGAAAATTGATTTATGAACATGCGCTTGAAAAGGGAATTCCTTCCGAAAAAGTACTGGTAACGATTGCAGACGCCGACAGCCTCTTTCCTCCGCAATATTTAAGTTATCTCGCACTTGAGTTCTTGAAAGACGTGGATCGAAAATATCACTTTTACTGGGCGCCAATTTTGCTCTATAATAATTTCTGGAAGCTCTCGCTTCCTATTCGCATGCAAGCGATTCTCCATTCTGTAGTTAGAATTTCCCTTTTGCCACAACGAGACGACCTCATTCAGGTTTCAACGTATGCCACCAATTTATGGCTTCTTCACAGTGTAGGATTTTGGGATACTGATATTATTCCCGAAGACTGGCATATTTGGCTCCAAGCTTTCTTCAAGCACGGGACTAAAGTAAAGACGATTCCTATCTATCTTCCAGTTATTGGGGATGCTGTTTTTACGGGACAGTTGCGCTCAACATTTCGAAATAGGTATGAACAGGAACGGCGTTGGGCATGGGGAGCAACCGATATTCCGTATGCCATCAAACGTTTTTTTGAGACGCCTCACATTCCTGCCTGGCCAAAACTGAAAAAAATCCTCTTTTTGGCAGAAGCTCATCTCATGTGGCCAACGTCGTTTTTTGTACTCACGCTTTCAGCCTGGGTGCCGGGAATTATAAACCCTTCATTTGGAAGAACGGTGATGGGGTATCTTTTGCCCCAAGTTTCTTCAGTCATCCTTACACTGGGCACACTTACACTCATCATCATGCTCTATTTTGATCACAAACTGCGAGAAAGTGTGAATGTGAAAACACAGTTTCGAAATGTTCCCCTCCTTTTCATACAGTGGTACTTACTTCCTATCGTCTCATTTATTTTTTCATCTCTTCCAGCCCTTGAAGCCCACACGCGATTACTTTTGGGGAAGAAGCTGGAGTATAAGGTGACGGAGAAACTATAAAAATTGTTAAATTACTAAATTGTTAAATTGTTGTCATTCCCGCGAAGGCCGAAGGTCCCCTTCAGGGGGCGGGAATCTATTCGAATAGATCCCCTGCCTGCCGGCAGGCAAGGCCGATCGGGTCGGGGATGACAGCATGATTTCCTACGAGTTACATGGTCACATCTTGCTTCCTCCAAATATCAGATTCACTGCTGTTCCATTTGTTCCCACTCCTACATATGACCAATCGGGCGAGAGCTGATTCGCATTATGCTCGGGGCTTTTGGCAAAAACCCATTCGATCAGGTGAACTCCGTACAGAGGACCGCCAAAGTATGAGTTTTCTCCCAGTTTATAAAATCCAAGCTTCGTAAATCCATCTTCATTATCTAAATAATGTGAAAATCCGGCGTGTGCATCAGTTGTCCCTTGAGACCGGAAGAAGTCAGCTCGCGTTTGGGCATATTCACTTAGTTTTGAGTCTACGCTTAAGTTCCCTACTCCCTGGACGGAGCGATATGTATTGAGTGAGTCAACGACTTCTTGTGGAGTGGCCATGCGATCGTCTTCTCCAACTTTAATTGTGTACGTGTGTTCCCCAATTTTTTTCGCTTCTCCCCATTGTCCTGTGTCACGTGTTGTATCAGTGGTAACTTTCTCTTGCGGAATAATACGCCTAGCTTCAACTGGGGCCTGGGTAATCTCAATCGATGGTTGAATACGCTTGCGAACTTGTTCAAGAAGTCTTTGTGTGTCTGTTGAAGCAGATAAAAGAATGAGGATAAGTGCGAGAAATACGTACAGCAGGCTGTTTGCCATGACAATTATGTGGACTTGCTATACAGTTCTTGTGCGTAATCCCAATTAATGATTTCCCACCATGTAACTAAATAATCAGCACGAACATTTTTATATTTCAAGTAATACGCGTGTTCCCATACATCGATTCCAATAATTGGTTTTCCTCCATCCATGAGCGGATTATCTTGGTTGGGCGTACTTTCAACAACTAATTTTCCGTCTCGAACACAAAGCCACACCCAGCCACTTCCAAATCGGGCAACGCCCGCATCATTCATTTGTTTTTGGAGCGCCCCGGAGCTTTGAAAAGTCGATGTAATTGCTTCAAGAAGTGTTCCGGAAAGCGTTGTTTTTGAAGGACTCATGAGATTCCAAAAAAGAGAGTGATTATAATGTCCACCTCCATTATTTCGAACTTTTGTTCGCATGTTTTCCGGAACTTTATCGAGGTTACCCATGAGATCTTCAATTGACATATTTTCAAATTCGCCGATTCCGGAGAGCGCATCATTTACACTATTTACATATCCCGTGTGGTGTTTGTCGTGATGTAAATGCATCGTTTCAGCATCTATAACGGGTTCGAGCGCCTCATATCCGTACGGCAATTCTGGTAGGGTAAACATATGTCCTCATTTAATCAAATTCTTGTTGTATTTGCAAGTAGTATGGTAGATAATTTAACTAACTATGATAGATTGGCTTTTTAACAATACCCCGTTTTATCTCATGACCCAAAGCTTTTGGCGGGATGAAGCGTTTTCATATCTCATGGCTCGCATGCCAATCCTGCAAATGCTCTACACTACCGCACGAGATTTCAACCCGCCACTTTACTACGGCATTCTTCATTTCTGGATGAACATATTTGGCTCAAGTGAGGTAGCAATTCGGAGCTTGTCACTGATCTTTTTTGCAATTTCAGTACTATATTTTCTGCTTTTTTTGGTCGATATTTTAAAGGTTCCTGAAAAAAGAGCACATATTTATGTATTTTTATATGCACTGAACCCATTTCTACTCTATTATGGAATTGAAGCGCGTATGTACTCATTATTTGCTCTTCTCACGCTCTGCGCGTTCTACTATTTGCTCAAAAAAGAGTGGAAGTGGTATGCGGTTTTTACCACACTCGCTCTTTATACACATTACTTTTTCTTATTTGCACTGGTTACACAAATTATCTATATGGTGCTGTACGAGCGGGAAGAGCTGAAAAAAAAGTTTAAATATTTCATTGCTCCAATTATTATTTTTATTCCCTGGATTTATTACGCACTTCCCACACTTCTGCATAAAACAAACGAATTCTGGATAACTGCACTTTCTCCGTTTCAGGCAATCAACACAATTGGTGTTTTGTTCACTGGATATGAGCCGATTTGGGTTTTTTATGATAAATATATTATTTTTGTATCGATTATGCTTCTTATTATTCTTGGATATTTCTTAACCCGAAAATTGCATCATGATAAACATCTTTCGATGCTTCTCTTATGGGCATTTGGTGCGTATTTTACGATTGCGATTATTTCTTTTGTAAAGCCATTATTTGTGCCCCGCTACCTTATTTTTAGCGCAGTCGGGTTTAATCTTCTACTTGCGTATATGATGGAACATGTCCCCCAACGTACAAAAATCATTATTGGAGTCATCCTTTTCACGATGCTTATTCATTACTCATACAATGAGTCATTATTCAAGAGAAAGGGAAATATTCGAAAAACACTTCATGAGATTAGTACGCTGGCTGGACCAAATGACGTTGTGTATGTCACCAATCCGGGTGCGTATTTCACCGCGTCCTACTACATTCGGGATAGAAAGGTATTTATTTATCAGTCGCCTGAATCAGTCCCATATTTTGTTGGACTTGCACTCATTCCCAGTAGTAGTATAATTCAACTACTACCGAGCTATCCGGTCAAAGCGTTCGTCTTGAAAGACGACTTTCAATACGAGATCGTCTCGAGTCAGTAAAGAGCCATGGGAAAACAAGAATCGCTACTCGTACAAATATATGTTGCCTCGCTCATCATCATGAGCGCCGTAGTTATTTTTCGTTTTCGTACCCTACCACCTCAAGTGCCTATCTTTTTTACTGCACTTGAAGAAGGTGTACTTGGTCC
>MFZQ01000015.1:23120-28859 GCA_001789445.1 Candidatus Roizmanbacteria bacterium RIFCSPHIGHO2_02_FULL_40_13b
CTTAAAAATTATTCTTCTCATATCATGATGCAGATAGTTTCATTACTTTTGTCATTTGTTTTGTCTTATTTAGCAACACCCTTTGCAATTAAGTTTGCAACTCGATTTGGACTTGTTGATGATCCATCCGTTCGTGCACATCCGGCAAATACACATACTGAAGTGACGCCCCGTGCAGGAGGGATTCCGATATTTGTGGCAATTCTTATCACATCATTTGTTGCAATAGCGGTGAATAAACTCCTTGCTGGTATTCTTTTAGGTGGCGCGCTCACTGTTTTAATTGGAATTTTAGATGATCACTACGATCTTTCCCCATACCTACGATTTTTCTTAAATTTCTTAGTTGTTGGATTTGTCATTCTTTTTGGTCTTGGAACGCCATATGTAAATAATCCTTTTGGCGGAATCATTCGTCTTGATACAGTCGTATGGCAAATTAATTTTTTTGGAATTCATCAGTTTTTGCCGCTTGCGAATCTTTTTTCACTTATTTGGATTGTGGCACTCATGAATTTTGTAAATTGGAGTAAAGGAGTAGACGGGCAATTACCTGGCTTTGTAGCGGTTTCATCATTTTTCTTGGGGGTTTTGGCGTACCGGTTTTCAGGCCACTCAATTAGTGCGGGCGACACTGCACTTTTCTCATTTATTATTGCCGGGGCATTCTTGGGGTTCTTGCCATATAATTTTTTTCCACAAAAAATCATGCCGGGGTATAGTGGAGGGTCTTTGGCAGGTTTCTTACTGGGAGTTCTTTCAATTCTTTCGTGGGGAAAATTCGGAACTCTTATTCTCGTGTTATCGATTCCACTTGTTGACGCGGTATACGTCATAGTCCGTCGTCTTTCTGCGGGAAAATCTCCGTTTCGCGGAGATGCACTACACTTTCATCATCGATTATTAGAAATTGGATGGGGGAAACGGCGCATTGCCGTGTTTTATTGGGGAGTTTCATTTTTATTTGGAGCGTCTTCACTGTTTCTGCAAGGGTTTGAGAAGATTCTGGCAGGATCTATCGTTTTCATAGGTCTCGCATTCTTTATTCTCATCATGAATCGAATAAAGCTAGAACATAGGAACTGACTACGGGGCTAGGAAGAAAAAATGAGAATTATAAAGGTGAGGGTATGCAAAAGCACCCAAAACTTTACAAGACTCGTCTGTCCATAGCCCCGCAACCAATTCTTGCACATGTATCATGACTACTCCTTTGTGTGGTCGCTGATAGTCAGCGGCGGGTAGCTGCGATTTCCTTGTCGATACGGTTTTGGCCCGTTGCTTTAGCTCGAGTCAGGACATCCTGAACATGTGGACCAGCAACCGCAGTCACGACTTGCTTCTTTGAGTCGGCTATCACATGGACCAGATTCTTGGCCGCTTGGATCCTGTCCATAGTGATTCCTTCTGTTCTCGTCACTAGCTTTGCAACGAGACCAGCTTTCCCAGGCTTTGTTTGAATAACAAAGCGCGGCATCGATCGCTCCTGTTGGGTTAGCTGACGGGATCAGCAGGCGGGGTCGCGGGACTTTCCAAGTGGGAGGATCTCCCTGACCCAATCACTCATATGTGGTTTGAGGACGACGGTGATTTCGTCAACCGTCGTGGCCCAGGCCCACACTTTGTTATCGTCCGACTTTGATCCCAACAGTCTGATTCCTGGAATTTGATCCAACAAGTCTTTGACTTCTTGGGTCTTGCCAGGATACGTAACAACGAGTGTGTTTGTCATCTCGGGCGCTCCTGGGGGGGTGTTTGGTTTGTCGGTATGATTCTTTCTCGTCTATACCTGCGACGTATTCGTTGAGCTTGACCATGACTCATGATGTTTACTACTTCAGGACGAGAGCTAAGTGCAGCTCTGACCTCATCAAGAGTTTCGGCCTTTACCCTGACCAAGTCATCATCGTGTATATGTAAGACCGTGAGTCCATCTGTTATTTTCACCAGATCTGCAATTATCTGGGCACTGCCACGAATCGTTCGAACTTCTACCTCTGCCATTTCGGTTACACATTCCTTTCGTGGGGGAAATTAGTTGGAGAACTGCTCTTCGTCCTAATTGGCGACCCAGTGTCGCGTACAACGGACTATTTCAATGTGCTCAATGTGCAAAAATTGATAAGGGAATTATAGCATACTACGGGATAGTTTGCAGGGAGGAGGAGTTTGGGGGTATGGGGGATAGGGTGATGGGGAGGGTAGGAGAGGAGGATGGGGAGATAGGGGGAGTTTAGAGTTTTTCTGTGTACTGCGCAGATACCCAGCCGGATTTGCCTTTTTCGTAGGTTATCTTTACCCAACCGGATTGCTCTTCGAGGAGTTCAAATGTGTCGCCGCTATTTACTTTAGCATACTCTGTCGCTCCAAGGGAAGGAGATTCTCGAACTCGAAGCCAGCCGGTTGGAGTCTCCAAAATTTTTACACTTTTTCCAGTGATTTTTTGAGGAGTTGGAGTAGGGCTCGTGCCTGGAGTTATAGTTGTCGCGCTTGGAGTGGCCTCATTTACGTCTGGCGGAGCTTCTACCTTCTGATAACTCGGGTCAATTGCAAGCTTGATTTCCCCAATAATTCTGAATCCACTCGTTAGCTTAATTTTTTGCGAACGACGAATGAATCCGGGGCTATAAATGGAAAGTTCATGTTCACCTGCAGGCACGTTTTCAAGAACGAGGGAGGCAATTCCTTTCTCATCATTGTCTAGGTAAACGATCGCACCGGTCGGATCTGTTTGTACCTCAATTTCCCCGCTGCCTCCTTTCTCTGGCTTCTTATCCATAGGCCGAACCGCAAAAACAACTCCAGAAGAGCTGATATCTCCACTCCCTAATTGCCGATCAACATATGTTCGGCTATTTTTAAATGCACTGATTTTTCCCTGCCACGAAGCAGTCTCGGTAGCAACTTTATCAGGATCGAGTCTTAAAATATGGTCTCCAGCAATGACTACAAATCCTTCAATCGGAGTTTTTCCAATATTTACATTATCAAGAAAGACTGTTGCACGGGGAGAAGAGAGAATTTTGAGCTCCGGCGCATGTTCTTTATTCAGCAAAAAAACACTCACAAAAGAAAATATGATAAACCCGAGCGTAAGAATTAAGAGTAACCCCAACTTCTTTTTCATTTTAGGGGTATTATACTACATTCCCCCTATCCCCCATACTCCCATACTCTCTCTCCCAATCCCCCACTCTCCCAAACTCCCACACATTTCCTCAAATTTGATATACTCTGCGCATGTCCCAGTACTTGTGCAGTAAATGTGGAGATGTTTCTTCTTCTTGGTATGGAAAATGTCCATCGTGCGGCGAGTGGAACTCACTTATTAAACAAGAAACGGTTGATAAAAAGGGGAAGTCAGGAAGGGCTTTTGCCCCTGCATCGACAACTACAAAGCTTTCCAAAATCTCTTCACTCAAAACAAATCGTGTGCCTGTAGGCATACACGAAATTGATCGGGTTTTGGGCGGCGGATTTGTTGCTGGTGAAGTCATTCTTCTTTCCGGTGAGCCTGGAGTGGGGAAGTCCACACTTCTTTTAAACGCGCTGTCGGGCAAAAAAACGCTCTATGTTTCTGGGGAAGAATCGGGGGAGCAAATTCGCCACCGCGCCGATCGGTTGGGAACCGATATCTCACAGCTTTCTTTTTCAGATACAACAGCCGCTGAATCCATCGTCTCACTTTTGGAGACTACAAGTGAAAAATTTAATATTGTTGTCGTTGACTCAATTCAAACCATTTACTCGCTCAACATTACTTCCGGCTTCGGTTCCCCGAGTCAAATAAAAGAGGCAACCTCAATTCTTGTCGATATTGCCAAGAAAAAGGGAATTGTGATGATTATTGTCGGCCACATTACCAAAGATGGTGATATCGCCGGACCAAAAACATTAGAGCATTTAGTCGATTGCGTACTTTATCTTGAAGGCGCCAAAGATAGTCATTTTCGACTTCTTCGTGCGCAAAAAAACCGGTTTGGATCGGTTGAGGAAGTTGGTGTGTTTGAAATGGGGGAAAAGGGGATGGTGGAAGTTGCAAACCCAACGGTGTTTGTTGATACCACATCAAAAAGCGAACCAGGGCGTGTCATCGTCTCTGTTTCGGAAGGAAGTCGTTCACTCTTTTTTGAGGTGCAAAGTTTGGTTGTTCCCACAAGTCTTTCAATGCCGCGCCGCGTCGTATCGGGCGTGGATTACAATAAAGTACAGCTTCTTTTGGCCGTCATTCGAAAAAACCTCCATATTGCACTCGATAGTTTTGATGTTTATGTAAATGTTGTCGGTGGAATCTCAATTAAGTCGCCAGCAGCAGACCTGGGAATTGTCGCATCAGTTATTTCTTCGATCAAGAATAAGCCGGCATCCCCAAAAACAGTCTTTTGCGGGGAAATTGGGCTTCTTGGCGAAGTGCGACCTGTTTACGGCCAAGAAAAAGTAATCAAAGAAGCCACCCGATTTGGATTTAATAAAGTGTATACGTCAGCGAATGTGAAAACGGTCAAAGACCTTGCACTGTTGTTTAAATAAATACACTTGCAAAAAAGGAAGGAATTCGATATAATCCATTGATTAGGTATTTATTAATTATTATTTATTTCAAAAAAATATGGCACAAGATAAATTTGAACGCAATAAACCTCACTTAAACATTGGAACAATTGGTCACGTTGACCATGGTAAAACTACACTTACCTCTGCTATCCATCACGTGCTTTCAAAAAAAGGACTCGCAAAGGCCATGAAATATGAAGAAATCGATAAAGCTCCAGAGGAAAAAGCTCGTGGAGTCACTATTAACATTCACCACTCTGAATACGAAACGGTAAAACGACATTACGCACACATCGATGCTCCCGGACACGCTGATTACATTAAAAACATGATCACGGGCGCCGCCCAAATGGACGGAGCAATTCTTGTGGTTTCTGCCCCAGATGGCCCAATGCCACAAACACGAGAGCATTTGCTTCTTGCACAACAGGTTAATGTACCTGCCATTATCGTTTTCTTGAACAAAACAGATATGGTCAAAGACGCTGAAATTCTTGATTTAGTTGAAATGGAAGTTCGCGATCTTCTTACCAAATATGGGTATCCAGGAGACAAAACTCCTATCATTCGTGGATCAGCGCTCAAAGCGATTGAAGGAGACCCAGAGTCAGAAAAGGCAATTGAAGAACTTATGGATACGGTTGATACATACATTCCAGAACCAGTTCGTGACGTCGACAAACCATTCCTCATGCCTGTTGAAGATGTTTTTACCATTCAAGGTCGAGGAACTGTTGTTACGGGACGTGTTGAGCGAGGAATTCTCAAGCTTAACGAAGAAGTTGAGATTGTCGGTTTGAAAGAAACCCAAAAAACAGTCGTTACTGGAATCGAGATGTTCAAAAAGCTTCTTGATGAAGCTCGAGCAGGGGACAACGTAGGACTGCTTATTCGAGGAATCGAAAAAGAGCAAGTTGAGCGTGGACAGGTTATTGCAAAGCCAAAATCAATCACCCCACACACTGAATTCGAGGCTGAAATTTATGTCTTGAAGAAAGAAGAAGGTGGTCGACATAGCCCATTTTTCACCGGATACCGCCCACAATTTTACATAAGAACAACTGATGTAACGGGAGAGGTAACATTTGATAAATCAATTGAAATGGTTATGCCGGGGGACAACGTCAAGATACAAGCAAAACTCATTTATCCGGTCGCACTTGAAGAAGGTGTAAAATTCGCGAT
>MFZQ01000016.1:0-230 GCA_001789445.1 Candidatus Roizmanbacteria bacterium RIFCSPHIGHO2_02_FULL_40_13b
AGAGCTTAGCGACAGAGGGAAGTATGACTTCAGGTGGACCCCTTTAACTGATAGCCCTCATTATATATCGTTTCAGACGTCTTTAGCAGTCACCGCAGAACCCACGCGTAACGAGGCTGAAGGTATAAATTCAAGAATCTTTATACATCTTATGATGACTACGGGGAGGCCAGATTTTAATGCTCAAATTGAAAGAATCAATTCACAAATAGAAGCATATGGTAAATACA
>MFZQ01000016.1:322-1656 GCA_001789445.1 Candidatus Roizmanbacteria bacterium RIFCSPHIGHO2_02_FULL_40_13b
AGAGCGGTCTACAAAGAAGAAGACGTAGATGGTTTTGAACACGAACTATCCGAAAGTCCATACCTTAAAGATATTGTTGCCTTAAGAGAAGTAATTTCTCAATACAGCCAAGATTTTCCTTACGAAAATTATATAGAAGGAGTCAGCCTTCCCGTAGGTGAATATATAAGAAATTCCTCATGGTATCAAAAGCTAAATGAAGACAGACAGGAAAAACTAGAAGGTAGTTTAAGACATCTAAATTACCACACATATGTAAGAGAGGGAGAGGCCGTTCAGTGTATCGGCTGGGTAATTCTTTTAGCGGATTTAGGTTTTTCCCAATCACCCAAAAGTATCGATTCAAATCCTGCGGCTACTGCAAGAGAGTTGATTCCCGAAGAGCTTATCAAAGATAAATATAAAACTGAAATCTGGGAAGGAAGTTATCATTTTATTTCTCCGAAAAGTCTTGATGAGATAGAAACTGGAGATTTATTTGTAACATATTCGCTAAAAAGTCCAAATGGAGCTGGACATGTAGGCGCAATTGTAGCCAAAAAGATGATTAATGGAGAAACAGTACTTTTACTTTCCGACGCTAATAGGAAACACGACGGAAAGGTCCGAATTTTTAGGGTCGACAAAAGTAACGAACTCGCAATTTTTGGTGAACCTCCGCATAAATGGGTTGTAATTAGAAAACATGTCTAAAAGTGAACGATTAACTAGAAGAGAGTTTCTTCAATTATCTGGTGCAGTTGGAGCGTTAGCTGGAACAGCACGTATTGGTTTAATACCTGCAAGAGAACCTACTGTTCATGAGCAAAGCGACATTAGTGAAATTTTAGTAGTCAATGAAAGAGTATCCGAAATTCTCTCATACTACACTCCGCTTTCTTTTGACGAACAGGGTAATCTTTTATTTGAAACACAAGATGAATATCAAAGAACTATTACTCTATCTACTTCTTTGCTACCGACTGAGTTTAGCAAGCACGTAAAAGAAAAAGTCGAATCAGTCGAACTTTTGGTTGTCCATTATGACGCAGGCTTAAGATATCTTTTAGACGGAACCGAAAGAAACGCCAGAAATACGGTAAAAGGACTTAACGGAAATGACCCTGATGGCGACGGAAGAGGAGCAAGTGTTCAGTGGTGTGTAGACGGTTTTCCTATATCTAGAAACGAAAACCGTGAGGGCGGTTACGGCATTTTACAAACGCAATATGCGAGTGGCGCTGCCGATAAACCTTATAGAGGAAAGCATGTCTATATAGGAATAGATTTGGCTTCAGGTGAAAAGGATATTAATATTTTGGAAACGGTAGAGCTTTTTAAAAATTTAGGAATTA
>MFZQ01000016.1:1693-3979 GCA_001789445.1 Candidatus Roizmanbacteria bacterium RIFCSPHIGHO2_02_FULL_40_13b
TCTACAATCTGGTCTTAATAAATATTCTGTCGGTTTTGAACAAATAGGAATTTATTTTGACCCGGGATTTCCGGATACCGATCAGCCGACAAGACGCCAAGTCGCAAATGCACTTTCTTTAACGACAGCTTGTATGAGACAGTTCAGCCTTACACCTTGGGATATTGTTGGCCATCATGAGATTCAGCAAAAGTCGGACCCCGGCTATTACTACATGGGAACATTTAGGTTTTTAATTGGCGTTGCGGCCCTGAAAGGTTTAGTGCCTCAAGATTTAGTTTTTGATGATATTGATGGGAAATACAGAGAATTAAGATACTTCGAGAAAGTTGCAGAAACAGTTCGAGCTATAAATAGATACGGAAGATATGGACTTTGGGAAGATTATATTGGTTATAAAAAATTTATTGATTCTCTGAACGACTGGTATGAAATTAGGCGAGGCAACAGATAAATATGAGTGAAAGATTAGGAAGAAGACAATTTATAGAATTGGGTTTTAAAGCTCCAATAGCCCTGTCTTTACCAAGCTTTCTAACGGAGGGCGAAATCGATGAAGCACTTCCATTAAATGAGAGAGTAGCGGAAATTTTTTCATTAGTCGAACCCCTTTCCTTCGACTCTAAAGGAAATTTAGTTGTTGAAAGAGAAAGTAAAGAAGAACCTGATGTAAGGGTATTTAGAAGAGTCGAAACTATACCTACCCAATATAGTATGACCGAAACGCGAAGAGTAAATAAAGTTGAACTTTTGGTCGTACATTATGATGGAAACGACAGGTTTTGGGATGTCTCTGGTACAAAAGTAGAAAGGCACGCGGAAAGTACCGTCTGGCTACTTGATAGAAATGGTTTTTCAACACATTGGTGTGTCGATGGGTTTCCTATAGAAGAATTAAAGGAAGGGTTTGTAAGCGGATACGGAGTTTTGCAGACACAGCCTGGAAGTGGTGACTCTAAACTGCCGTTAATAGGAGCGCACGTAAAAATGGGTGTGGAGGATGAAAGTAAGGTAGACACACTACAGTTATTTGGAAAATTAGGAATTCAATCTAGGCTCCAGAGTTTATATGAGCGCAAGGTCGGAAGTTTTAATTTCCACACAGTAGGATTTGAGCAGGTCGGGACAGATTTCGACTTAGGCTTCCCAAGTAAAAACCAGCCTGATAACCAGCAAATTGCCAATGCTCTCTCTTTATCAATTGCAGTTATGAAGCAGCATAACTTAACTGTATGGGATGTGGTTGGCCATCATGAAGTTCAAGAGCTAAAGAGCGACCCCGGAGACTATTACATGGCGACTCTAAGGTTTCTGTTGGGAGTTGCTACCTTAAAAGGAGAATTACCCGAAAGCCTAGTTTTTGCCGGATACGAGGAAGCTCCTGACAAGGAAGCTTATTTTAGAAAAGTTTACGAGTATTTATCGGAAAGGAAAAAAGGTTGGCTTTGGCACTGGAAAGATTTAGTCGGATACGATGAATTTATGAAATCCCTAAGTGCATCGGTTTTACAAAAAGAAGGGGAAAGTAAATGGAGATAGAAAGACAATTATCAAGACGCGACTTTTTAAGAGTTGCAGGCAGAGCTACCGCAGCAAGTTTTCTTGCAATGGGGGGCGCTGAGTCTCCGGAAAGTGAATATACTTGGCCCCCTGAAGTTAAAACCAGGTTTGATACGGACGAACCCTACTTCGCCTTAACAATCGATGATGGCTGGAATGCAGAAACCCTAAGTCAGATGCTTGACGTGATGCGTACTGAAGGAATGCACGCAACGTTCTTTCTGATAGGAAATGCTGCGGAAATAGCGGAGATAAAAAAGCCTGGAATTCTAAAAAGGGTTGTAGACGAAGGTCATACAATCGGCTATCACAGTATGGACCACGGTGAAGAAGCGGGGATAGACGGCTTAGCCGAGAAAGGACAATCATGGTGGGGTGAAGATTATGAAAAATGGGTAGACACAATGGGAAGTCTCCTTGGTCAGAATTATTTCAATAAAGGAGTTAGGCCGTATGCTAGGGCACCTTATGGGCTTTTTACACGGCAGTTTATAAAAATGTGTTTATCGAAAAATCTAAAGCTTTATGGATGGACCGACGACCCCTCTACCCTAGAGAAAGGGGATATAGTCTTGATTCATGTAAACCAAAGAGGGTTGGATTACATAAGAAACCTTGGAGAATACTCAGGTGGCTTGCTTCAGCCTGTTACAATTGACCGTCTTGAAGGTGACCCTGACAATTTAGCCGCGGTCGATGATAGAAGTTGTAGACTACAAGAAAATT
>MFZQ01000016.1:4034-4176 GCA_001789445.1 Candidatus Roizmanbacteria bacterium RIFCSPHIGHO2_02_FULL_40_13b
AAACCGTAAACCCTTCGCTTATTAGCTAAAACCACGCAAAGTATTTTTTGTTATAATAAACTTATGCTTATTCTGGGAATCGACCCGGGCACTGCAACTACCGGATACGGTGTTGTTCGTAAATCAAAAAATAAATTTGAGG
>MFZQ01000016.1:4231-5943 GCA_001789445.1 Candidatus Roizmanbacteria bacterium RIFCSPHIGHO2_02_FULL_40_13b
GGCAGAAATTTACAAAAAAATGAACTTGGTGCTTCGCAAGCATAAACCAGAAGTAATGGCCATAGAAAGACTTTTTTTTGCTACCAACGCAAAAACCGCTATCAGGGTTGGGCAAGCTCAGGGCGTTATGCTTTTGTCAGCGGCGAAGGCTAAAACGGAAGTTTATGAATACGCGCCTAAAACCATAAAAAAGGTCTTAACGGGAAACGGACACGCAGATAAAAAAGAAGTGCAAAAGTTCGTAAGGAGTTTTTTGGGGGCGAAGGTGAGAAGCAAGAAAGGTAAAAAGACGCATTTTGACAATTCCGCCGACGCACTTGCGGTTGCCATTTGTCACGGGTTAGCAGAAAATAAAAAGGGCTAGAAAGGTGGTGATAATAAATGGCTGATCTAAAAGTAGGGAAGGTTACACACTACTACGACAAAATAGGAGTAGCAATTGTCGAGTTGGATTCCCCACTTGCGAACGGAGAAAAGGTAAAATTTTCAAGAGGCGGAGAAGACATTTTTGAGCAAAATGTAGAGTCTATGCAAGTTGAGCATAAAAAGGTAGACTCTGCAGACAAAGGTGATGTAGTCGGCCTAAAGGTTAACGAAGCGGTTAGGGAGGGAGCTGATGTTTATAAAATAGGATAAGGGGTGCAATTTAGATAATAAAGATTATCGGGCCTTTAATATGCGAAAAAAGCGGAATGCAAAAGTAGAGTGGGGAAGGGCTCCTGATATCAAAAAAAGACTAGAGATTTTAGTAAATGAACTCAATCTAGAATGGTTAAAAAAATCTAGAATATATTGCTTCAGAAGTAAAAATTCTAAGACTAACGCTTCAGCAAGAATTTGGGGATTTCCACGAATATGGCAGGAAGCGTTAGGAGAAAAACCGGCTTATGTAATTGAAGTAATATCGGAGAAATTTGATAAACTAGGCTTTGCAGAGCAAGACAAAGTACTAATTCATGAAATCGTCCACATCCCTAAGAATTTCTCAGGTAGCTTAGTTCCTCACATCAGACGAGGGAAAAGAAGCTTCCATAATAAGGTTGACATATTAGTCGCACAATATCTAAAAAAGAAGAAGTTATTTTAAAATGAATATTACTGTTCTTCATGGAGACGATATCAAACAAAGCTATACCCATCTAAAGGCAATTATAAGTCAGGCCAAAAACCGCGGTTTTCGTGGTGAATATATTCTTCCCAACCAAGGCCGAAGTTTATCTGAGAGTTTGGTTTCTCGAAGTATTTTTAACGAAAAAGTAATATATGTGGTGGAGAGTATTAATCAGTTTTCTAATGATGATTTAAAATGGCTAAAAGGAAACGTAAGCGGCATGGAAGCCGACTTAGTTGTCTACCATCAAGGTCTTTTACCCCAGTCGATATTAAAAGTACTACCTAAGGAAGCCAAAGTTGAGGAATTTAAACTTCCTAACTTTCTCTGGAAATTTTTGGATTCGTTTTACCCCGGCAATTCCAAAAATTGTATCAAACTTTTACACAAAGTTGCGGAAGCGGATAACCTCGAACGTGTATTTGCTCTTTTAGCAAGACACATTAAAAATCTTTATATGGTCAGACTGGACAAAAATAGTCTTGCGTTTCCTTCATGGAGAGTTGATAGGCTTATTTATCAATCTTCTAAATATAAGGATGGAAAAATTGAAAAGATAATATCCGAAATGGCCAAAATCGATATAGATGTAAAAACTTCA
>MFZQ01000017.1:0-3136 GCA_001789445.1 Candidatus Roizmanbacteria bacterium RIFCSPHIGHO2_02_FULL_40_13b
TCAGAAACTTTCTAATCTTCGTCTCAGACGGTACTTGATTTAGATGGTACATATATACTCATTTTAGTGAGTTTGTACCAACAGGGTATGATTACCCAAAAAAAGCCCCTTGACAAAAAAATCTTTTTATCTATACTTAAATTCATGAACATCGTGAATTCTGTTATTGAGAAGGTAACTTCGCCTTTTGCCGCGTATGCAGCAGGTTCAGTAACGGGTAGCCCATGTCGCGATGTTATGGTTGATTCCAATACACTTGGATTTGAGATCCCCAGTTTTGGAGACATGCTTACCTTCCTTGTCAAAGGGTTTTTTGTTGTTGCAGGAATTGCCGCGCTTGTCATGCTTCTCTGGGGTGCACTTGCGTGGGTTATCTCTGGTGGAAGCAAGGAAAATGTTGAAGCCGCCCGAGATCGTATTACCGCCGCACTTATTGGTGTTTTCATGATTCTTGTCGCGCTTGCTATCATCTGGACGCTTGAACAAATTGTTTTCAAAGGGACTGTGTGTTTTGGACTATCATGCCCAGTTACCTTACCAACCTTGCTTGAACCAGCAGCGAACTTTACACCCCCTCCTCCTTGCACAACACCAACACCATAAGATGGCTTCTTGACATTCATATTGATTGACCTATACTTAATTCATGTCACTACTCGCGGCAAACTCCGCTATTACAAAAACAGTTCAAGTTGATCCAGGCACATTAGGATTCGAGATTCCAACATTTGGAGAGCTTCTCACATTTCTTGTCAAGGGTTTTTTTGTCGTTGCAGGAATTGCCGCGCTTATCATGCTTTTGTGGGGCGCACTCGCCTGGGTTCTTTCGGGTGGAGATAAAGAAAAGGTAGAAGCGGCGCGGGATCGAATAATTGCCGCAATTATTGGTGTATTCATGATTCTCTTCGCACTTGCAATTGTGTGGACGCTTGAGCAGATTGTTTTCAAGGGAACAATTTGTTTTGGACTTTCCTGCCCAGCCTCGATTCCGGTGCTTTTGGATCCAGCGGGAGGATCGACTGGCGGTTCAGGAGGAGCGGGGGGCACATCTGGAGGAGCTGGTTCAACGGGAACATCCTCGGGCACATCGGGAAAGTCTGGTACTTCTGGCAATTCCTCATCAGGCACCGTCGTGGTTGCTACTTCAACACCGAGGCCTACTCCCACAGGAATCCGTCAACTACCCGGCACGGGTCTTTGATTTTTCGGTATACTAAAAATATATGATCGGAAGCGTATACGCACAAATAGAGCCACTTGCGGGAAACTCTTGTCTTTCTCCTGAAGGAGTTGCGACGATTAAGTGTATGGAGGTGATCGCGCGAAACCTGCTCTTTATCGCCTCAACATTTGTGCTCCTTATCCTTTTCGTTATGCTCGTTGTAGGTGCGATCAAATACATAACTTCGGGAGGTGAGCCGGAAAAACTGCAAGGAGCGCAAAATACGCTCAAGTTTGCAATTATCGGAACAGCACTTTTTATCGGCTCATTTCTCATTCTCAATACCATTCAAGTGCTTTTCTTAGGAGGAGCAAAAGGCGACACGTCACTCTTCAAATTCACAATTCCAGAATATAAACCATAGCTTTTATTTCCCCGGCGAAATGATTATCACTTTCACCCCATCAGAATCAGGAACGGGGGAGATGATTTGATTCTGGCGATTGAAGAATGAATAGGCGACAAACAGAATCAGGGCGAGTCCTACGGTGACGAGGATGACTCCTGCATATTTCATATTTTTTGGCGCTCGATATTCACTGTTTCTTTAACCAAATACATCGGCCGGCCCTGAACTTCCTTGTAAATTTTCCCAATATACTCACCAATTATTCCGGTAGTAAAGAGTTGAATTCCCCCAAAGAAAACGATAGCTACAAAAAGGGCGGTCCATCCGGTAACCCAAAATTCGTGGGGTAAAAAGAAGCGACGCCATATTGCATATACAATGCCCGAAAAGCCCAACAATGAGGCAATAATGCCCAAATAAATGGCCATCTTCAACGGCTTGGTTGAAAACGAGACGACTCCGTCGAGCGCAAAGTTCAACATCTTAAAAAAGGGGTAGTGAGTTTTGCCATGCATGCGTTTTCGGCGAATGAAGTCCACGCTTGTGGCGCTAAATCCACCCCAGGCAACCAAACCTCGCAAAAAACGTGACTTTTCGGGAAGTTGGCCGATGAGTTCTGCAACTTCACGGTCAACTAGTCGAAAATCACCTACATCAATCGGAACAGGGGTTTCTGAAAAGGTGTTAAGAACGCGGTAAAAAAGACTTGCGGTCACACGCTTAAATATTGTCTCTTCACGCTCGCGCCGCTTTGCATAGACAATTTTGTATCCTTCTTGCCACTTTTCGATGAGCTCTGTAATGAGCTCGGGAGGATCCTGCATATCCGCATCAATCGTCACCACGCAATCGCCCTGTGCATACTTATATCCGGCCGAAAGGGCCATTTGGTGGCCAAAATTACGGGTGAACGAAATTGCTTTAATTCGATCGTTTTTTGCGGCAAGTGCGGAGAGTACAGTAAGTGTGCCGTCAACTGAGCCGTCGTCGACAACGATGATTTCATAGTCAAGTCCTTTGAGCGTGCCTTGTAATCGCTCCAAGAATGCCGCAATCCCGACTTCTTCATTATATGCGGGTACGACAACAGAAACCGTGAATTTTTGTGGTGTCATTGAGGTATATTATACCAGGAGAGAGCCCAAAAAGCCGCTCTTTAGAGCGGCTGGTGCCTTGTTGCGGGGCCGGGAATCGAACCACGGCCTAGGAGATTATGAGCCTCCTGTGCGGCCTTACACTACCCCGCTTGGGTTTTGTTTTCCAAATACCATTATACTCCTTATAAGGCTATATATCAACAATATTCATCTATTCTCGAAATAGTAAAATTACAAAAAGCATGCGTATTCACCTTAAAGGTGGACAGGCACGACTTTTGCAGTTTATTGTCACAAGGCTCTATAAATAACCTATTTTGGGGGTGAAAAATGCACACTTAAAAAAACACTCTCCTCCACTGCTCATAGACGGGCAGATTGATGGTGGGGGTTGGCGTAGGAATGGTCGATATTTTGGGTAATATGAGCTCGATTTCGTCGGGTTTTAGCCGGTTTAATTTCTCCCGA
>MFZQ01000017.1:3150-6387 GCA_001789445.1 Candidatus Roizmanbacteria bacterium RIFCSPHIGHO2_02_FULL_40_13b
CGTGTAATAATCAGTGCTTCGGGCAATATCGCTTTTCAATTTTTTGTTCAATTCCAGCTGTTTTTGATATTCTTTTAGGTACGATTCGTTAAATTGTTGTTTTTGCCGAAAATCCAGGAGACTTTTGGCAAATAGGTAGCAAATCATGGTCAAAATAGCTATAACTAGGACCTTTTTGCCCAATGCGTGAATGCCTTTTTCCCCTTGCTTTTTGGTGCTTTCCATGATATTATAGGTTCTTATGGATTCTTCTGACTTACGAGGACTCATTGGTTCTTTCGTTCAAAATTTGAAAGACCAAGGAAAATCAAACTACACTATTGTAGCATACAAGAAGGACCTCGAGCAATTCGTGGGGTTTCTGTCTTCACGCGAAAAAACAGATATAAAAGAGGTTAAAAAGGAAGATATCGAGGGGTTTATTCAAAAACTCTTGGCAGACGGATATACCAAGAAATCTGCTTCTCGAAAGCTCAATTCAATTCGTACTTTTTTCCGTTTTCTCAAACTTGAAGGTGTAATTGCCCAAAATCCTTCGCTTGAAGTCTCACATCCAAAATATATTCAAGCACCTCCCCGAATACTTTCCAAACTTGAATACCGAGCACTTCGTGATTTTGCCAAAGGAGACCTTCGAACGTATGCAATTGTGGAACTTTTACTGCAAACAGGCGTACGAATTGGGGAACTTGCAGAAATTCGACTTGCAGATGTTGGTACGGAGGCACTTATGGTCACTGGACGCTCTATTCCACTCAATAAAGCGGTCAAAAAAGCAGTTGATGAATATTTAACGATTCGATATCAAACCGAAAGCCCGTATCTTTTTATCACCAAAACTGGTCGACCACTTCTTGTCCGAAACATTCGAACACTCATCACTCGATGCTTTCGGGAAGTGGGGATTGAAAACGCCAAAGTACAAGACTTGCGAAATACCTTCATTGCATATCAACTCGTTGGCGGTGGCTCGATCTCATATATTTCCAAAATCGTCGGTCACAAACGTCTTTCTTCAACGGAAAAGTATTTAAACCTCATCAAAGAAGAAACCGATCGCAAAGAAAAACTCGGTGAGTTATAAACTGTACTATACTATTCGTATGGCATTACGAGAACGTGACACATCCTCCAGCACAAGTGAATTCAGAGTTGAGCTAGATCCTTCTGCAAGCATCAGCGAGCGGCTTCGAGCCCAGGCTGAAGCGCACAGAGAACCATTAGAATTCGCTACAAGATTTTCTGATCTTAAGGATTATCCTCTTAAAGACGACGAAAAAAGAGATTATGTCATAATAATGTCAATGTCTGGAGATGGTTTATTAGTCCGTTTGGAAAGGGGATTTACTGAGCCAGGCAAAGGGTTTAAAGATCAAGTAACGTGGGAACGAACCGTTGAACTAGATAATTCAGGTAAGCCTCATAAACTAATGAGAGTTGAAGTATGGGAGCGTGCAAAACGTTTTAGACTGCTACCAGAGCAAATATCCGGCACTTTTGTTCCTAATGACAAAGGAGAATTAGAGCCTATTTCAGTCAGTACTGAATGGACATATATCCTTCCTGTCGATAAATCGGCTGAGTAATCCAGTTTTTTGTATACTAAAAAGATGAATCTACAAATCTATACTGATGGGGGATCAAAAGGGAATCCGGGGCCGTCTTCGATCGGGATCCTCATAAAATCCCCAGATGGAGAAATCCAGAGATATCGAGAAGATATTGGAATAGCCACAAATAATGTAGCCGAGTATACTGCGGTAATTCGTGCCTATGATCTCATTAAGAAACTTGATCGAGACATCACCGGTATCAGCTTTTATTCCGATTCCCAACTCATCGTTCGCCAACTTTCAGGAATGTATAAAGTCAAAAACCCCGCTATGAAATCGCTTGTTAATCAAGTTAAAGAACGCGAACTTGCGCTCGGTATTCCTGTTACCTATACTTCCGTTCCACGGGAAGAGAATAGCATTGCGGATGGGTTGGTGAATGGAGTGATCTAATTTTTTTTGAGCCATGGGTCGATCTGGAAGGCTTGATTGAAATAATATGACGCTTTTGCTTCATCTCCCTGTTCTTTGTAAAACGCCCCCAGGTTGAAGAGTACACTTGTACTTTTGGGATTTTGTTTAAGGATTGCTTCTAAGCTTCGTATTGTTTCTAGCCGATTTTTATCATCTTCATGTACTTTTTCTTCCAATTGTTCTCCATAGACATCTCTCCACACTTCCATTTGACTATCAAATTCGGGGTTAGTTCGAATCGTTTTCAAAAAAGAAATGACTGCATATGGATCTTTATCATACGTAATTGCGGGAAAAAGAGGCGAAACAATCTGTGAAACAAGTCCATTTGTCAATACAACGCAAACCAGTACAACCGAACCAATAATAATTAGTGTTTTTTTTACCATATACTTCCCCCTATCCTCCTCTCATCTCCTCCTCTCCTCCGCCACCCCCAATCTCCCAATCTCCCCCTCTTCTCCTCCATTTCTATTATAATCTAACCATGGACGATATATATACGCGTATGGGAATGATTTTTTTAGTTGTCCTCTTGTTTATCTTGGCAATACTCATTACTGTTGGCGCCTTTTACCTCTATATCGTTTATGTTCGTTTGAAGAAACGGGAAAAGGCCTCGCTCGAGATGGTGACAATGGAAGTTCGGCTTCCCAAAGATAATGAGATTAAGATTGATGCGGCTGAACAGATGTTCACTGGATTTTCGGGACTTGCACATCACGGATTTTGGTCATTTTTTGATGTTTCAGATGTAATTGCGTTTGAAATTATTGCCAAGGAAGCTGATATCCGATTTTATGTAAGTGCGCCCGCAAAACTGCGGGATCTGGTCGAAAAACAAATTTATAGTTATTATTCCGCCGCAGATATTCGTATGGTTGAAGAGCCCCATATTTTTTCAGAAGAGGGGAAAGTTGCATTTGCAGAGCTACGACACAAAAACGCACACTATCAGCCAATAAAAACATATAAAGAACTTCCCACCGATCCACTTTCTGGAATTACCTCCGCGCTCTCCAAAATTGGAGAAGGGGACGGGGCAGTTGTACAAATCCTTATCCGGCCGATCTCAAACCACTGGAAACACAAGGGAAAAGAGTACATCTCCTCGACTAAGAAAAAAGAAGCGAGCCCAGACGAAGCAAGTTTTAGTATTGATGCCAAAGTTCTTGAAAAAATCGACGAGAAGATGTCTCGTCCTGGATTT
>MFZQ01000018.1 GCA_001789445.1 Candidatus Roizmanbacteria bacterium RIFCSPHIGHO2_02_FULL_40_13b
GGCGTTGTAGTTGTAGAGATTGTCACCGGGAATTTTTCTTTGGCCGGTGTAATATCGATTGTTAAATTGATAAATTGCTGCGCCCTCGCGAAGCCTCGGGCGAAGCGGGGTTAAATTGTTAAATTGTTCTCCGTATGGGTAATATGAGAGCGATGAAGATTCTGTGCCATCCTCATTGAGTATTACTCGAGTGGATGAGAGATGATCTGAGATGATGATCTTTTTGTCTACTGTGGAGTCTGTGGTTGAGAGTACGAGCGTGGAGTTACTTGTAAGTGGCAAAGTTATTCTTGAAGTCGTTGAGGAGGCAAAAGAGATAGTAGTTGTGGAAAAGAACGCTATAGCACAAATTAATAAAATTGTCATTCTGAGTGCAACGAAGAATCTCGGTGTGGAGATTCTATCGCTTCGCTCCAGAATGACAGAGTTGTTCAGGATGACAGGCTTACCACCTCCCCTGTTATCCCCTCCTTGATGAAGGAGGGGAACAGAAGGGGTGGTTTTAATTACTAATTTCTTCTTCATATGGGCCGAAGAAATAGGTTCGTTTTATAGGCGTAGCCGTACTATTTCCATTAAATTCTTCTTGTAGCCCCAGTACTCCACTCGCATCATAGTAGAAGAAAATTTGTTTTAAAAATTGTGGATTGCTCGAGCATTTCTGTTTTTTATCCTTCTTAATCTTTATTGCGCTTAATTTGCTCACCCGATCATACGTCATGCAGTGCATGTCATCCTCCGTCATTTCTCCTCGATCGTTGTAGCTAAATAGGTACGAAACGAGCTTTTTACCAACCTCTCCCACCGCTTTTGCCCCACGCCCAGCCAGGGAGCTCAATCCGCTCGCTTTCTTCTGTACAACCCACGCATATTCATACTCTCCACCACAATAGAGTGGCAAATTCCCAATACCATCATGTGGAAGCGGAATTGGTGTTGGGGCACTCGTTGTGGTTTTACAATCAACCGCGTTCCCTGCCTCATCGGTTCCACACAGACGGTTTACAATTTCATAATTGTCTGGAATCTTAAGATATACGATCACCCGACTATCGGAGAGAACACTCGACCTGTTTGGAGCAACTTTATATGCGCTGTTGATGGCGTTTTGGTCAGATGGATTACTGGTAAGTTTATTAGTACAGCATTTGCGGTGAGCTGGAATAGTTGCCGCTCCATGATCTATGCGGCCTTCTGCATCGAAATCTTGTAAGTCATCAGCATTGAGCTCTTCCCACGTCTTTCCTGACTCTCCAAGTGAACGGTCGTTAATAATCCCCCACACACCGGCTGGGAATGATGCCGGCCTGTCGGCTGGGTTTTCAAACACTAGTTTCACTTTTGGATAGAATTTGCAAATACCCGGCGTTGGAGTTGGACTGCTCGAGGGCTGGATTGTTGGAGTATTCGAAGGTCGACTAGTTGGGATACGTGTTGGACTCGGAGTTATTGTCGGACGTGCGGTTGGTCGCAGGGTTGCACTTGGAACTCGTGTTGGAGAAATTTCACTCGTTGTAGGTATTTGTTCTTGTTGTGATGTTGGTAGAGGAATTGTTTGATCAGCAAATTCTGTCATAGATACACTCTTTGGAGCAAAAAATGGGAAACTGCTGTTGTAGGCTATTGTGACGGGGTCTTTTTCAGATTTGGAACCCATTCGGCCAAAAGGATCGTACACGTACGTACTCGTATATGCAGTAGAAGTAGCATTTGTTAATCGAGTATATGAATCATAATTATATTTGAAATCCGTTTTATTATCTGCAATTCCCACGAGTTCACCGGTGCTATTGTATTGCATCTTTTGATTGAATATCGAATCGGCTCCTTTTGAAAAGTCCAGGCTCGAAAGTCGACCTGACGTATCATACACGCTCGTACTTTTATAGGTATTAGCCCCCAAAACGAACTTTGATTCATGTGGCTTTCCAAATTTGTCAAACGCTACCCCATTCGTTAACAGTTGTCCATTCAGGTAGGTTTTTTGCACGACTCCTTCTTCATCATAGTCAGATCGAATTTGGGTATTTCCCGGATAATTGGTTTCCACAACTTGGGAAAGTTGATTATATTTATTTACCGTTTTAAACGTCTTATCTTTAATTGTTTTACTTATTTCCTTCTGCCTTCCAGAAACATCATATGAATAATCATCGTGGCCCAGGTCATAGCTTACAGAGACGAGCTTTCCAAGCGCATTGTCGCCAGAATCATACGTATACACATCATCCTTTTTCTTCTCTCCCCCACTGTATGAAACCTTCGTAAGTCTGCCTAACACATCATATGTTGATGTTGTGTTCTCCCCTGTTCTTCTGGATGAAAGAACAACATGGCCCAGTACATCGTAGTCGAATGTTGCCCTTCCGAGTGACGGATCGTTCGTGGTGAGCGTTTGACCCGATTTATCATACGTGATACTCGTTGCGGTTGTATTTCCACCAGAGACGCTTGCCCCGAGTGCTTTAATCGTCGTTTGCGTTGGTTTATCGATCATTTCTGTACCATATGTATTAGTTGTAAGTAAATCTTTCTTTCCTTCAGGATCAATAACCAAACTGAAAAGACCTCGGCCCAAGCTGTCGGAGATTCCGAGTGAAACAATATTTTTAGGACTCACCGATTTTTGCCCGTTTACCATGAACATCGTTTTTGAAGTTGTGCTTGTTTTATTATCCAGATCATAGATGGTTGCTTCAATCGGTCGATTTAAGCCATCATACGTCGTATGTGCGGTTATCTGGTGGTCGATCGTGACTAGTCGTGGCGGATTACTTTTTATGATGTTGAGATAATTTTGAGGCGAAACAGCAGGCAGGGTTACCGGATCCGCAAGTTGGGGAAGGAACGTGTCTTCTTGCTGGCCTGCCGCGTTGTAGTTTGCATCGGCAACCATTCGTTTTGCAACCCCATCAACTTTTTTGGAAAGTAGTTGTGTTTGGCGCACCTTTCCCAACCCATCATAAAATGAGTCTGTCGTTGTGTATGAACTTACAAGACCAATATTAATGACACTTTGTGAAGTGAGTGACATTGAGCGAGTGACGAGACCTCCACCGCCTTCATCAAAATAATGCATGACTTTTGACGGATACTCCATTGTTTTTGAAGGGTCGTCGCCATTGGGCGCAAATATAGCAATCGCCCGACCAAGTGCGTCATATGTCGAGCGTGCAACCGCAAATCGTTCTGGAGAAACATTTATTTGTGTTTTTGCAACTTTTGGAATTTGCAGTAAGTAATCATACTCTTCAAGCACTGTTTTATATCCCAATGCATCTATTTTAACGATCGGAAGCGATTTGTAGAACGGATCATATTGAAGTTGGGAAAGGAGTGTGATTTGGCTTGCGGGATCAGTCACATTTTTCACATTTGGTTTGGGGCCGTATGCTTTGATAACTCCTCCTCTTCGTAGATCAGACGTGTCGTTATCTCCCGTATTATCATGATCTAGTGGACTTTCAGAAAGCCTCAAATACTCATTTCCCGAGTAGCTCATGACGGGATCATTGTGATTTCCGTCATGATTTGCATCTGTGTTGACCGTCGTTCCCGTTTGCGTGAGAATTCCAAGCGTTGGTTTTTGATCATTAACGGCTGTTTTCCAGAAGTTTCCATAAAATTGATCATACCAGTAAAGTGTACGTCCGTACATACACTGAAGGTTAGTTGAGGCGCAATCTGACTTATTCGACGCATAGGTCATATACGGTAAGTTATTCAGCCAACTCGGGCTTCCTGCGATATAGAATCCATATGTATATCTATTATTCTCTGGATGTATTGGTTGTCCTTGGTTATTTACTCTTCCGTAATTTACCGCTTGTAGAAGATTTCCAAAGATATCATAGCTCAAATTTTCGGACTTAACTGTTTGTTTGGCAAGTGGTTTTTCTGTAATTTCTCCGGCATATTTGCTCGGTAAAAATGATGGGTCTTCTTTTTCTGAATTTGTAGAAGTTGTACTCTTCGTATACACAAAATATGGCTCATTTATTTCTTTACCTGTACATTGTTTACTCGCGGCATCCAAATTATCTTGTTTGATGATGGGCAAATTATTTTTATCCCAATCAAGAAGTCGGTAATTGTATGTAGATTTTGTATTTGCAGCTTCAATCTCACTTCCGTCCCCTACTTGATTATAGGTAATTTCCTCCGTTGGTCGACCTTTAACCAAATTTGGTTCAACACACGTTCGTACAGATTGCTGTTCACCATCAATCGTTTTCGTTTGCCACGTTTCGTTTGTTTGTGCAAATCTACTACGTGTATGGGAAAGTACCTTGTCTGAATTGAAATCGTATGTGCGAACATCGACCAAGCCATGACCTAAAAATTCACGTCCGGATATTTTCTTACCTCTAATATGATCTGCAAACCCAACATGTGAGTTATGATAATCATACGTCTCTCGATACGAACGTGGAGGATTTGAAGTAGTATCTGTTACCCTTTTTTCAGTTACGCGCACTCGCCGTGGCCCCGCGGCTGGATCGCCTTCTGGGTTTAACATCGCAAACTCAAAGGGATCATACGTATAATTTGTGACGCCTCCATATCCATTATTAATGGAATCAAGGTAAATCGTGGATCCCGATGGACCCGCAGGATATGCATATTGTTTGTATTTCAAAGAAACGGTCGGTGTTTTGGTTCTTCCATCATTTCCAAATTCAGTGATTCCGGTTAAGAGTGAGATTTTCCACGGGTTTTCTCCTGCACCTGTGGAGATACCAGTATTGTCAGCGCTATAGCTCAAATCGTATCGATGAACTAAGTGAAAATCGGTATCTGTTGGAATTTTTGTTTCTACAGTTATTTGTGAAAGCCTGACAGGCGCTAAAAACTGATTTCCACCTATATCTGGTCGATTATTTTGTTGATTATTGAATACTACCTGATATTTTCCGTCATTCCAGGAAATTTTTTGTAGGTAAGAATCAACGGTCGTGTAGCTCAAGCCATCCCAGTTCTTATCGAAATATTCGCCATACACTTTTTGGTAGGTATCATAGTTATAGAGAATACTTTTTCCATCAACCAACTCAATTCTCTTAAGTAACCATTTTGTGGTAAGAAGCGCAGGATTCTTCTTTTTACACTTATTATCAACATTTTTGAGCGAACCCGATTCACATAAATCAGCTATGTCGAATTCGTTGTAAATTCCTGTTCCGCCTGTTGTAATGGTGTGGTGAAGCGACTGCGCACGCTTTTC
Source organism: Candidatus Roizmanbacteria bacterium RIFCSPHIGHO2_02_FULL_40_13b (assembly GCA_001789445.1). GTDB lineage: Bacteria > Patescibacteriota > Microgenomatia > UBA1406 > HO2-37-13b > 2-01-FULL-39-24. The sequence goes on from MFZQ01000018.1 coordinate 5,225, forward strand.
TTGACAATTATGATTTGCATCGCAGTGTGTTTTTATCGTAGATTCTGTCCGAAGCTGGGTCATTTGTGCTTTAAGTGCACCATTTTTCTCAATTTTAGATCGCAAGTCATCTTCTCCGAAAAAATATTTGGAACCATCTGAAGTAGTAATGACCCATGACGAGTCATCGGCGATATAATAATCGTATCCTTCTGGCTTATACATTCGTGGCTCCAGGTGATCAATTTTTATGAAGCCTTCAGGAACTGAAACCCATCGACGCGTATCCTTATTATATTTCAGCTGTGCGGAAAGACCATTTGGCAAGTTGAGAATGAACCGATGGTTGATTTCTCCATCAATAATATATTTTTCCTTCTCTTGGCGAGTATCTCGAATGATCGATCCTCCGGCTGAAACATTGAATCCGTAACCTGCAAGAAATGGCGTATATGATTCTTCTTGTTGATAATATCGTGCTCTAACAGGATTTCCTTCATCATTAAATTTATCTACAAATTCATCGTCATACGGCAGGCTGTCATCAACTGATCCGGAAGAATATGAAAGGCTGGCCGAGGGTGCAAACCCACCCGGCCCACCCGGCAAGGCAATTGGGTACTCAAATCCAGCACTTCCCGTATAACTTCCAACCGTTCCTAAAACTGAAGGAACAATACTTCGACCTGAATCAGCCCCACTCCCGCTCGTCTCTTGCCCACCCGATCGAGTAGAAACAGCGCTTGCGCCCGTTGATTCCCCAAGAACGCTTTTTGCGGGAAGTTGACTTTTTGAAATTTCTTGGGGATTTGCTTTGTTGTAGGCAATATCAGCCTCAATAAGTCTGTCGGGCTGAAGGGTTCGTTCGTTTGCAACAACCAAGTCTTTGGCGTATCGGGCCGCAATCTCCTTGTTTGCGAGGAGACTTTCTTTTTGTGTGACAACATTTTGACCCAAGTGTTCCAAAAGAAATGAAATTTCCAAAGAATTAATTGTTTTTCCAAATTTAGCATTTGCGATCATATAGGGAGTTCCATATCGTTTGAGCGTGTACGCATAATCAAGTCCGTTGATGACGTGATCGTTATTTTTATCTGATGTTTCAATTGTATTGATATACGAGAGAGCGGTGTATCCGGCAGGAATCTTTCCTTCTCTGGCACGGAGAAAATATCCCGTTCCTACACCAATTCCTACAATCGTGAGAATTAAGATAAGAAAATTTAGTATAAGCGAGCGACTCTGTCTTAAATCATTTGAGATCCCTGTTACTTTGGTAATTCCTGTTAATTGGGTATAGTTTTTCGCAGTTTGCATAGAATTATTTCATTGTAGAAATACAATTTAAATATATACAGCGACGGGGGAAGAAATCAAGGGGAAGAAATTATTTTTGCAAAAGTCGTGCGTATTCACCTCCGAGGTGGAGGAGATTATTGAGAATACTCTAATCGTCAGTTTTTGAAGGAGGTTCAGGAGAACGTGGAATTTGTGGAGTTTTAGGAAGAATTATTACTCCAGCCGCTGGATTATCCCTTATGTCTTTACGTACCACAATAACATCTTTATTAAGGTTGCGGTCCAAATCACCCATATCTTTTTCTGATTCGTCTTGAGTTATTTCCATACTAAATTATATCACGATCTTATCATTAATAGATCGCGTTTGTTCCACTATGCTGGCCTACGCTTAATAAGCGTATGGCTCCAACTTCTTCTAATTCACCACTTATGGTAAGTACATTTATTTTAATCCAATCCCACGCAAGACGCCAATCCCCATTAATTGAGCTCGAAGTAAAATCTAATCGTGGAATTTTATGCGATCGTAGCCCTGGGTGATGGGGATCTTGACTTAACTGATATATAGTATCGGCCAGTTCACGCATTAAGCGTTGGTCACGAAGACCTTTTGGTCCCAAACGGCTCGAGATGAGATCGATTGCCTTTTGTGGAATACTGATTGGTCTTCCTGTATCAGCATACACAACAGCTGGAGATTCTCCTTTAAAAATCTTTACGATATCATCTCGAAAATCTGCGGGAGCTTTGAGTCGAGCCATTCGTGGAGCCCCCCATGAAGCAACCAGTTCATCTGAAACATCTGCTAGTTCGTTTGAAGTTCTACCCAAAAGAGGTAACATCTGACCACTTTCATCAGCCATAAATCGTTCCATGGTTCCAGATACTACTCCTTTAAAGGCGCTTGCAGGATTCAAACTTGCCCCCGGTGGGAGCGCATCTCCCAGTGCCATTTCAGCTACAAAGGCAGTAACGGTGCCACAGGTAACCGGACCCCCCACACACAATTCAAATGCGCCCACAGCAAGAGCGGGAACTGCTGCGAGAGCAAGAGCTCCTCCCGAGAATGCAAGTGCACCGTAGGCAAGACTTTTGGGTATATCTTTGTCAACGTGGTCTGGATCATAGAAACCGGTTGCGGTGATTGGATGGATGTTGTTTTGCCTGCCGGAGATCATGGTAAGATCAAGTTTGTCATTTCCACTCTTGTCCGCGAAGGTGATAGGATTTCCAGAAACATACGCAAATCTATTTGGTCCCTCGACTGTATCTGGTTGAGTAAATACTCCAAGCGTGGGATTGTAGAAGCGGGCGTTGTAGTTGTAGAGATTGTCACCGGGAACTTTACGTTGGCCGGTGTAATATCGATTGTTAAATTGTTCTATTGCTAAATTGCTAAATTGTTCACCGTATGGGTAATATGAGAGTGACGATGATTCTGTGCCATCTTCGTTGAGAATGACTCGGGTGGAAGATAAATGATCGGAGATGATGATTTTCTTGTCTACTGTGGAGTCTGTGGTAGAAATTACGAGCGTGGAGTTTGTGGTGAGAGGAAGGGTAAGGCGGGAGGTAGTGGAGGAAGCAAGTACTGGATTTGTCCCGAAGAAGAATAATAAGGAAATTATCACACCGAGATTCTTCACTGCGTTCAGGATGACATGTTTATCCAGGATGACAAGAACAGATTTCATACTTTCAGCCTAGCAGAAGGGAGATGGTATTGCAAGAATGAAGACAAGCTATTTCTTCCTATCAGAAATGGCGATTAAAACAGCCATAAATATGGCAAATGCACCAAGCCCGATCAAAAAGAAAAATATACCTTGTTCTCCTGGATATAGGCTCATATTGAAATCATTATAAAATAGCTAATAAAATAAAACAATAGACCAGTTGTGAAACCTGTAATGAATAGTTGTGAAGAAATTTTTCCGTACTCAACAAAGTGACTAACTACGAATCCAACGAAAATAAAATTTCCCATTTCCATAAGCTTTTCTGAAAGTTGTTTCTTATATTCACTTGGAAATCGTAATTTCATTTAGACATGTTAAAATAACCTTTTAAATTTGTCCACGGAATATATACCGCATTTTGTGGTGTTTAGACCCTTTCAACAAGCCTCTTATATATCTTCTCTACTTCCCGCTTATTGATGGCATGATGTCCTGACCGATGGGAAAGCAGCGCACCAGAAAATGTTTTGGGAATGTGCATGAGTTCGTGGATGATAACCTTAATTTTTTCCGTTTCCGGAAGTTTGTCGTAGTAATGGGAAAGTACTTCGATGACGTACGTTGGCGGAATTCCTGCGGCTTCAAAAAAGATGCGTGACGTTCCCCACACCCGCGCATACGCACGAGCTTTGCTGTGACTACTGCGCATGGTGAAGATATGTGCAAGTTTGATATGAGGCAGTGGAAGCGTTTTTACTACCTCATGGACAATCTCGAGCACATCGGGAGCTTCCTCAAATTCCATCTTCTTAACCGGTTTTTTTCGTCCAAACATGATTGTCTATGATAGCATACTTTTTATCTTCTTCTCAAAATCATCTGGATAAAACCACATCTGACTATCACTTACTAGTTCATTTGTGATGTGCCCGCGCATCCAATAAAGTTGAACAGATCGCGCGAGTTTTTCGAGGATGGAAGATGGATACTTTTTGTCATCCCCGACCCCGATCGGGGATCTATTCAGATGGATTCCCGCCTTCGCGGGAATGACAACATTAGACCGCTCTTGCCCTCGAAAATTAGGAAAGTACTCATTTATCCACGAGTTTGCCTCTAAAAACCGCTCATAAATCTTCCCCCGCTCAAACACTGGCTTCATTTGTACAATTTCGTGCGCAACATAGAGGTTTTGTTTTTGTTCTGGTACAGTAAGGTCACTACCATCAAAAAACAAATTCAGACAAACCTTTCCTGATGGACTTCTCTCCCCTCTTCTTCTTCGCATACCGAGCAAGGAGGCAAGAATGAGGAGAAGGAAGCGTGTCGTCCATACCCGTCCAGGCTTACTGATAACAAAATAATCAACATCATCATTTTTCCCCGTATTTTCCATTGCAAGCGATCCAGAAAGGCCAATTAAGGATACTGTAGGGAAGTATTTTGCAAAAAATAAAAAGGGGGCTACCCTTTCTAATTTTCGCTCTGTTGCTTCAATTTTAGATACAACGACATGAAGCGTTATACCATGGGAGGGTAGTGTATAGTAGCTTATTCCAGCAATCTTTTCCGTTAAAACACGACCTTCTGTGTGTGCAGTACGCAGTATACTCTCAAGTTGTGTCTTTGAAACTGAATACGGATAACTTATATATATGTCATCGAATGTAGCCGCGTAGTGAAAAAAGGCATAGTACCGCAAAACCCGAATAAGCCCCGATAGTTCTTCATGTTGAGAAATCATACTACTCTTTCTTTAATAGCGAGCCATATAAATTTTATGAGCCGTAGCTGGCGTCCAAACCTCCACGGCTGAAGAAGAAGTCTAAATAGCCACTCAAGCCCGATCCGTTGAATAACTAATGGCGCACGAGGAATTATACCCGATAAAAAGTCAAATGCTCCCCCTACTCCAATTATGGTACATCTACCAAACTGGTTGCTATGACGGTCTATCCATAATTCCTGGAATGGAGACCCAAAAGCTACAAACACGAGATGTGGCTTTGTAGCAGTTACTATAGAAAATATGTGTGCTTCTTCACTTTTTTTGACGTTTGAGATATCTGTAATCCCCTCAAGAGCAGAAAATTCTATGCGTGGGTAGATTTCATTTTGGCACTTTGCGACTTCCTCTGCTATATTAGGCCTACCTCCGATTAGCATAACTCGCAAGCGTCTTTCTTCGGCCTCTTTAAGGAGGTCTGACATAAGGTCTACCCCTGCATATCGCTGTCCATACGTAATTCCACAGAGGTTAGCCATGAATATAACACCGAAACCATCGATTATCTTTATATAGGCTTTCTGGATAGCCTGCATGAAATCGGGATTTTCATCAGCAAGAACTAAATTCTCGGGGTTAAGGGAAACTACATGCATAAAAGATTTTTCAGAATCTATGTTTTTTACTATTTTCTCTAGGACTTCACTTTTTGTAGCTTGAGGTATCTCGATTCCAAGAAGTTTTTTATTACTATTTTTCATATCTTTATTATAAGCTTTTTCAACAATTTAACAATTTAACAATTTAACAATATTTGTTCTAATTATTTATACGAGCTTATTCTCTTTTTATATTTATATTGACAGTCTATTCTATTAATCAGCTTTCTTAAGTAATCGATTTCGACTACCAATCTTCATATTTAATATGAGCTCTCCTCACCTCACCTCCTCCGCCCCACCCTATCCCCCTATCCCCTCCTCACCTCCTCTTCCTATATTTATTATCGGTCTATACGGGCGGGTCACAGACCCGCCCCTACCTACCGCACCGCTTCTTTAAAGCTATCGAGGTTCTCAATCGCCATTCCAACACCCCGAATCACGCAAAATAAGGGTTCTTCGGCGAGAAACGTTGCCACACCAATCTTGTTGGTAAAGTATTTATCAATATTATGAAGCAGTGCCGTGCCTCCGGAAAGCACAATACCTCGATCAACGATATCGGATGCAAGTTCTGGAGGCGTTTGGGAAAGGACTTCGCGAATCCCATCAAATATATTCTTGAGCGGTTTTTGTATTGCTTCGGCGACATCACTTTCCAACACTTCTACGATTTTTGGTAAGCCTGATTGAAAGTCTCGCCCACGAACTTCATACGTGCGATCCGTTTGACCTTCCTCAAAAAATGCATTCCCTATCTTCATCTTTACATCTTCTGCTGTTCGTTCTCCAACAATTAGATTATATTTCTTTCGAAGGTGGGCGACGATCGCCTCATCAATCTTTGTGCCTGCGCCTCGCACACTTTTGTAGACGACGAGTTGTCCAAGTGAGATTATGGCAATCTCCCCCGTTCCCCCACCTAAATTAATGATCATGTTTCCTGAAGCTTGGGAAATGGGAACTTTTGCGCCAATTGCTGCGGCAAGCGGTTCTTCCATCAGATAGACCTCGGAAGCGCCCGCATTTCGGCAGGCCGAGACAACGGCTCGTTTTTCAACTTGCGTAGAGCCACCAGGAATTGAGATCATAAGATCAATGCCACCCCAACTTGTTTTACCAAGCGCTTTTCGCAAGAAGTAGGTGATCATCGCCTCGGTGACGGTATAATCGGCAATAACTCCTTCTCGAAGGGGTCGGGCGGCGATGATGGTGCCAGGAGTACGGCCAAGCATTTCTCGAGCGTCTTCACCAACGGCTAGAATTCGTTTGTTTTCAAGCGAGTATGCCACGACAGTCGGTTCATTAAGAACAATTCCACGCCCCATGACATAGACAAGCGTATTTGCGGTTCCCAAATCAATCCCAATTTTTTTTCGAAAGTTCATAGTATTAATTAAGACAATGTCGCTTGATACCCATTTCTCAAACAAGTGGGGACCCCCGCTTTAAACTGGCACCCCAGTTGTTTTCGAAACGGGTATCTACGCTCCTGTTTTGTTCTATAAAGATCCACTTAATATGTAAATAGATCCACTTAAAAACCCACTATTTACCCCATTATACAGTAGTTACATGGTATAATAGTGCTAGAAATATGAGAATCTCGAGTAAAATAGTAATCAGGCTTTTGATTTTAGCCATTTTCGTAACCGCATTCATCGGCATTATCGGTGTTGCTCGCGGGTATCGGCTTAATATCGCAAAAAAGGCCGTCACCGGAACTGGAATACTCGTTGCAACTTCGGCTCCAGACGCCGCAAAAATATATCTAAACGGTACTTTCTACGGAGTAACTAATTCAAATATTAGTTTGTCCCCTGGCACATACACCGTTGAGATTAAAAAAGAAGGCTATTCCACATGGAAAAAAACACTCGAGATAACTCGAGAACTCGTCGTGCGCGCAGACGCGCTCCTCTTTCCCCAAAATCCCTCACTGTCCCCCCTTACCTCGCTTGGAATTGTAAAGGCTGTTTATTTCGAAAAAGCTGGAAAAGTTATACTGCTTTCAGATTCAGGGGAAAATTCTGCGACGCCTGCAGAACTTCGAAAAGACGGCATTTATTTTATGGATAATGCGCGCCGCCAGCTTTCCATCTTCAACCCGCTCAAGCTTCTGGTCGCACGAGCACTTCTGCCCACCACCGCCACATTTCAAGATAGCTCGATAGTCATTTCGTCAGACCAAAAAGAGATGCTTTTTAAAATTGGAGACCGAAGCTTTCTACTCTCAACTGAAGAGGAAACGACCGATCCGTTTGATGTAACAGCAAATGAGAAGACAGTGCTTGATGTGTGGAAAACAAAGGGAGATAAAGATCTGAAAAAGCTTCTTGAGACGTTCAAAAAACCCTTCCCAGCCATTGCGGCCGATGCTTTTTCAATAATCAGCTTTTCTCCTGACGATTTCAAGATTCTCTATCAAGCTAAAAAGGATGTGACGATTCCGATTATTGTGAAGGATCCCCTTATTTCAGTAAATCAAACCCCCCAAACACGGCACATTAAAGCCGGTCACATTTATGTATATGACAAAAAGGAAGATCGAAATTATGAGATAAGCATTCCGGAATCTATTGTAACAATCCCATCCTCTCCCATACCTCCTCTCTCCCCCTCTGCCCCTCCCTATCTCCCTATCTCCTCCTCCCCCATACTCACTTCAAGTCTCATCTGGTTCCCCGATAGCGCACATATCATTATGAATGAGGGAGATAAGATCTCGATTGTCGACTATGATAATGCCAATAAGCAAGTTGTCTATTCTGGTCCGTATGAAGGAGGATTTGTGAGTGTGACAAATGACGGCAAACTTCTCATCCTTGCCAATTTAAATCCACAAACCAATAAGCTTCCGGACGTGTATGCAGTTGGAATAAGATAATTGAGCGTAGATGCCCGTTTCGAGAACAACTGGGGTGCCAGTTTAAAGCGGGGGTCCCCACTTGTTCGAGAAATGGGCATTAAGCGAAGTACTCTAGACTTTATTCCGCCACTCGCTTTGCAAAAATCAGGAGACGTTTGAGGGTTGTTCCGGGCGGCCAACAGGTTTGAAGTGTCACCAGTTCGTCTGGGCTTTTACGCGTCAAATACTCTACTTCAGACGGATCAACGATTTTTGACCCCGTAACTTTATACGTATACCGGCGATCTTTGTAAAAAAGATTAACTTCATCATTTTGCTTCACTTTGTAAAGAAGATAAAATACCGCATTATAATTGCCTACGTTCCAAAAATAGTCGGTTGAATGGGCAAACAGGAAGATATGCCCGTTTTCACCAGGGTAAGCGCTTCCAGCGGCATGTGCGACGCCTTTTTTAAGTGCCGCCAAATAGTCAGTAGAGTCTGCACTGTTAACATTCGCAACAATTTTTGCGTTTGCTCCAATTGCCGGAATGACGATGCTAAATCCCGGATCTTTTGGAGTAATAATCTGAACTTTATTATTTCGAATGAGCTCGGCAAGTTGTCCTTTTTGCGCAAGTTGTTCTTCCTCTTTTGAGCTAGAAAGAATATATTGAGTACCATTTATTTTGTCTACAAAATAGCGGATTTCCCCCGCAACCGGTTCGTAAAATGTTTTGATAATTGAAAAAAGGGAGATAAGGATGAGGAAATTACCGATCGTTCGAAGCGTGAGAAGTCGAAAAAAGTCAGGGTGCCGAACGTGGGTTTTCATATTAATAGTATACCACCGAGATCCTTCACTCTGTTCAGGATGACAATGATGTCATTCTGATCCCGAGTGGAGTCGAGGGAGAAGAATCTAGGTGTGAATTCTATAAACCATCGAGTTTCTTCCCCACTTTTTCAATCCTCTCTATCGCAAACTGTAGGTCTTCTTTTGAATGCGCGGCAGATGGGATGAGGCGGATGCGGGCGGCGCCTTTGGCAACCATTGGAAATTTAATAGGTGTTGCAAAAACTCCTTCTTGAAAAAGTTCGGACGAGAATTTTGTAGCAAGATCTTCATCACCAAGCATAAGTGGCGTTATCGGAGATTGGGATTTTCCAATATCAAATCCAAGTTTGGTAAGCGATGATTTTAAGTATTCAGTATTTTCCCAGAGTTTTTTGACTAACAAGTCCGACTCGGTTACGATTCGAACTCCTTCGATAAGAGCGGCTGTATCTGCGATAGTAAGTGCGCTCGAGAATAGATACTGACGTGCCTTTTGCCGCAAGAAATCTACCAATTCTTTTTTTCCTGTTATGAAGCCACCCATCACAGAAAATGCTTTTGAAAGTGTTCCAACTTCGATATCAATTCTTGAATGTAAGCCAAAGTGATCAACGATTCCTCGTCCTCCCTTACCAAGGACTCCTTCCCCATGTGCATCATCAACCATCGTACTAGCACCATATTTTTCTGCAAGTTCAACAATTTGAGGTAAGGCGGCAAGGTCGCCATCCATTGAAAAGACACCGTCGGTGACAATGAGGATTTTGGGAGATGCTGTACTGTTGTCATTCCCGCTCAGCCCATTGTCATTCCCGCGAAGGCGGGAATCTATTTCTATGGATCCCCGACTACTCGGGGATGACACATTTATAAGAATCCCTTCTAAATCTTCCATGTTTGAATGCTTATAAATATACTTATTCTTCACGCCCGAGAGTCTGACCGCATCAATAATTGACGCATGATTCAATTCGTCGGAGATGATGACATCGTCTTTAGCCATTATTGTCTGAATCGCCGCACAATTTGCCATATATCCAGCGTTAATGACGATCGCCGCCTCGGCATTCTTAAAGTCTGCAAGTGCTTTTTCAAGCCGGAGGTGCAGTTCATGTGTTCCCGCAAGCGTTCGGTACCCCGTACCCATTCCATATTTTTCAACAGCTTCAATAACGGCTTTTTTTATACGAGGATCCTCAGCCAGGCCCAGATAATGACTCGAGCACAAATTGAGATACTTTTTTCCATCAATGGTAAGATACGCACCTTGCCCAGATTGAATCACCCGCGCCTTTGGGGCGGCCGCATTATAATTTTCTTTTATAAAGTTTTTTAGTTGTTTATTCATATACTAATTGAGCGATGATACCCGTTTTGAGAACAACTGGGGTGCCAGTTTAAAGCGGGGGTCCCCACTTGTTCGAGAAATGGGTATCGAGCTCAATTCCATTATAACTTAAGCCACCTCGAGCAACACTTTCCCGCACTCCCCACTCATCATCACCTTCATCGCCTCCTCAAACTGATCAAGTTTAAACCTATGCGTAATAATTTTCGTTAGGTCAATTTTTCCGGACGTTAATAAATCAGATGTTTGATACCACGTTTCCCAGATCCGTCTGCCAAAGACAGAATCGATTGAGAGTTCTTTGTTAATCAGATACTTTCCCCAATTAAGTGTTATTTCTGATTTTGGAATTCCAAACGCGATCACTTTTCCAGCGATTCGCACGGCATCAAACGCAATTTGAATTCCAGCCTGACTTCCACTCATTTCAACGACTACATCAAACAAGTTATATTCACGTTCGGATAATTTTTCGATTACTCGATCGAGACCTACCTTTTTTCCCAGTTTTCGGCGATACTCACTTCGATTGAGTCCTACAACCTCACGTGCTCCATATGCTTTCGCCACCATTCCAGCACAAAGTCCGGTCGGCCCCAGGCCTACAACGAGCACTTTTTTTCCCGCAACATTTGCTTTGGTGATTACATGAACGGCATTTCCGAGCGGTTCTGCCACAGACATCGCTTCAAGCGGGATTGAGAGATTATTCTTCCATGTAGTTCGGATTGGAATTGTTGTATATTCTGCAAATCCTCCATTTCGACCGATTCCAAATAATTCCATATTTTCACAGACGTGAAGATTCCCGATTCTACATTGATAACAATTCCCACAATATATATGTGTTTCAGATGAAACGATATCTCCTATCTTCATTCCCCCTATCCCCCCCTCTCCACTTCTTCCTCTCCCGCTCCCCCCATCTCCCAATCCCCTCCTCATCTCCTCCCCGAGCTCCACCACCTCCCCCACCACCTCATGCCCAATCACAATGGGTGGCTTTATGTGCCCAGCCGCCCACGGAGTCCAATTGTAAATTCCAATATCGGTGCCACAAATTGATGCGTAAAGCACTTTTACGAGAATTTCGTCATTTATTGGAGTTGGAATAGGTATTTGTTTGAGAGTTACTCCAGCTTGAGCCTTTTCCTTCATCACTGCAAGCATTGTTTTTTGCATAGTGCGATTGTAGCTCGAGTAGGCATGCGAAGTCAAGGAGTTTATATGTAGTATAATTACAAGTGTATGTCCCGGTAGTTCAATGGATAGAACGGGCCCGTCCTAAGGGTTAGATGGGGGTTCGATTCCCTCTCGGGACACATTTTTTGCAGAACTCGTGCCTATTCACCTTAAAGGTGAAATAGCTTCAATCGAGAAATATTTTTTTTATTCTAGCTAATTTTCTCTGATAATTTTTCTGATTTTCTATAAATTTCCTATAACCATTAGATTTCTTAAATGAAGATAAAACAGAACTCGTATCGACGAAATCATCATATTCTATTCCCAAATAATGCGGGAGCGAAGAATAAGGGTAATTTATTAGATCGTCGAAAGAATCAACAACACCATTAGTAAATGGATTGAGATGTTGATATCGAGATAAATGTAAAAGTTGTTCTTCTGTATCAATTAGAACAGACTTAAATGTTCCTTGAAAAAGAGGTCCTGGTCTTTTTTTCTTTGTGTTTACGTATCGAGTAAAACTGTTAGTAAAATTCGACATAAATTTCGAAATCCCTCCTTCAACAAGCTGGGTGAGTGTAAAATGAAAATGATTTGGCATTAGTACAAAACTAATAATACGTACTAAAGGTTGATTATTTTTTTTCATAGAAGAAATTATGCTGTTTTGGTCAAACCTCGGAAGACTTACTAGGATGGAATATTTGAGAGGAGGATTTTCAAAACGATAATATTTAACTAACTCAATCGCTCTTTCATATTCTGAGCCATCCGTAAATGTAGGCATTTTAGCTACCCCACGGTTGAAAATGTGATATGTACTACCGGTTACAAGAGGAGTTTTTCGTCCTGGCATATTAAATGGTAAATTTTGCAAAAGTCGTGCCTATTCACCTTAAAGGTGGAGTATATCACAACTTGTAGATTTTTACTATAGAATATTTATTGTTGATTCTTGGTTGGGGGCCGAAAGTCCTTGAGTGTAAACAAAGGGCGATTCCCTCTCGGGACACAAGTTACTCAATAGGACCTTCTGATGCAGGAACCAGTTCTTCAGTACCAGATTGGATTGGGGCCGCTGTTGGAGTCTGGGTGTTCACAAAATCATCCCCAATAATTATGAGAATGTCTACATCTTGGCTTGGGCGCTTTTCACCTTCAGGAAGCCGTGCATTTTCACCATCAAGCGCCGCGGAAATCTTTAATACTTGTTCATCCAAATTTCCCTTCAAATCGATAACTTTTGTTAATACGTAATTTGATTTATTTGCATTATTTCGCGTAACAACATTGAATTGGTACAGTGGCACTTTTGCCTTTAGTGAAGCCTCAAATGGGGTAGTAAGTGCGGGTGTAGTGGTGCCATTGTATAGAGCTATGCGTAAATCTTTTTTAGCAGAGTTTGCGCCCAGCACTCCAGTATTTCCATCAGTTCCCGCTCCCGGTTGCGAACCGTTTGCCGCCGTCTGTGCGCCCGGAGTCGTCGTGTTCACATTAATTGGAGAAACATTAATAATTTTGTTTGAAGAAGGTCGGTATAAAATCCCCTTTTTTGCCGCCACATACACCAACACTTTATCTCCCACTGCGGCTTTGCTGAAAAAAGGCTGGCTTAAAAGTTGGGCCGGATCAGTTACGGTAGCGACTGTTGGTTTTTCACCACCTGGAAGTTCCATAATTTTCGAGACTTTTTCAACAAGTGCTGCAACTTCAGCGTCGGTCGCATTTTGTCCAGAAGTAAGTTTGCTTTCCAGTGAACGATATTGGTAAAAAAAGAAGCCAGAAACTATAAGTGCAACGAGTACCACTAAACCGATACTCACCGGAACGACGTACTTTTGTTCAAAGTACTTTTGTTCAAACTTAAATTCAGAAAGTTTTTTCATATGGTAAATATATGAAAAAAGAGTGTGAAAGTCAAGGATAGAAACTCGTGCCTATACACCTCCGAGGTGATTACGCACAGTTTTTTCATGGAGAAGCTTCCTTATTTTGCCAAGGTTACGCTGATAATCTTTATTATTTAAAACAAATATCTTGTAATCTTCTTTACTCTTAAAATATGAGAGTACTAACTCTATCTCGACAAAATCATAAAGACCGCCACCAAGGTAATTGGGCATTGATGAGTAAGAATAGTTGAGAATTTGGTCGATTGTTGTTACAACCCCATCAGTATATATGTTGAGGTGGTGATAACGAGAAAGATGCGTCAATTGCGAATCCGATTTAATATGCACAGCCTTAAATTTTCCTTGAAATAGCGGTCCAACTCGATCCTGCACTGTATTAACATATTTTGTATAGCTATTGCTAAAATTTGAGATGAATCTTGATATTCCACCTTCAATAACCGGTTCGAGGGTAAAATGAAAATGATTAGGCATTAAAATAAAACTGTGAATTTTTACTAGAAGATCGTTTTGCTTCTTCAAATTATCAAGAATTTCTTGCTGTTGAGATAAGGGCAGATCATTAAAATTGGAATATTTTAATGATACATTAGCGAATCGATAATAATTGATAAGCGCCATTGCGCGGTTATATTCGCTTTCGTTTGTAAATGTTGGTAATCGAGCCACTCCTCGATTAAATACGTGATACAGTTGACCAGTAACAAGGGGTATCTTTCTTCCTGGCATATCTTTAAAAAAGTATAGTATAAAATAAGTTCCGTGAAATAGTCAAGTCCTTTTTGTAAAACTCGTGCCTATACACCTCCGAGGTGGAGAAAAGAGCCAGCTCGCTCAGGGCGCTCCCGTTGACGGCCCGTATCGCACCGCGCCTTCATTCATAACTTTTTTAACTTGTGTGGCTGAAAGGGCATAATTAAAAATCTGCACGTCGTCGAGTTGACCCTTGAAATAAACGTTGCCATTAATATCTCTACCGATATTCAAACTACTGGTTGTTCCACCATCAGGATCGTTAGTATAAGTATATGTTCCTCCAGTTTGAACCCCGTTGACATATAATTTAACAGTGTTTGCTGATGTGTCTCGAACAGCTTCAATGTGATACCAAGTATTGAGAGACAAATTAGTGTCAAATAAATTTGATTGATTAGTTCCAGTAGAGTACTCATGTATGTATTGGATATCATTTCCAGAAGTAGCGTCTAACCAAAGAAGATAAGTAACATTATTTGCTTGAGTTTCACTACTGAGTGCCCCGGTCGTAATTATACCTCTTTGGGTAGCCGCCGAACTAAAATAAATCCAACCCCCGAAAGAAACATCTCCTGTAATCTGGAGTGCTGATACCGCACCTAAATCAACATAATCATCCGTTCCGTCGAAATTCAAGCTACTATTAAACTTCCCCGTCGTGCCGCCATTCCATGCTTCGGTGGAAGTTCCCGAGCCACAGGTGCCAACAGACGTTTGCGTGCCGGAGGCGCCGATGGTGATGGTTCCATTATTCCCTGCCCCGCCTACGGCGCGGTCTGCGGAGTCGTTGGCCACGACTCCTTGACATTCATCAAGCCTCCAGTGGGCAATCGGCCGGCCACGATTGTAGTCATAGGCGACTTGGGCTTGTGTCCGGGCGTACCCATAAACTTTAATATCATCAATATTTCCATCAATATCGTAAGTAGTTCCACCACTGGTTGCGGCGGTCCCCAGTCTTACTACATTTGCTGTATCGGAAATGGTGCCAGCACTGCAATTCTGTGAGGCTACTTGTACCCCGTTTACGTATACCTTCTTCGTAGAGCCATTGTATACTCCTGCAAAATGATACCAAGTATCATTATTTAGTGAAGAATAGGAGTCTATGGTAGTACAATTAGCAGATCCACCATAGATATAGAATGCAAATGCATTACTTGTTCCCGGAAGATATAACACATACTGACTACTTTTTGTTAATAGCGCGTTATAATCATCGCCTGTTCTATTGTTAAATTTTGCCCAGCCTGAAATGGTAATTGCAGTACCGGTGTTAAATAAACTATTGTCAGGAATTTCTACATAATCGAGGGTTCCATCAAGCTTTACTCCCGAGCCATTCTTTCCTGCAGACCAAGATGCATTTCCATTTTTAGCCCCATCAAGTCCATTTCCACTCACATCACATACATCATTGGCTCCTCCTGTACAAGTATTGTCTACACCCTCATTCATCAGCCACTCTCCTACTGGCGGATTGCCGGCTCCATCGGAAAGGGTTGATGCTTCAGTAGCGCCAAGGACGCTGACGGCCACAGAAGATTTATTATTCATCACCATCTTGACGTCATCACTATTAAGTGCAAAACGATAAATATTCACTTCATCAATATCACCGGCAAACTCGTCACTGTTATCAGTGCCGTCGCGATCGCCGACATAAAGCAAGAGAGAGTTTGCAAGCGTGGCTGTGGTTGAGTCGGAGTCGCTGTCTTTCAAAACCGCATCAACATAAATATATGTTTTATCTGCAACCGTATCGCGCACCGCGGAGAAATGATGCCATGAAGCATCATACACATCTGTAGTTGAACAGGAAGCAATATCTGGTCCCCAAGTGGTATCATCATCAATGCCAAAACAGAGGTTACCAGAAGTGTTGAAATACACCGCGTATCCGGCGATAACTGATGAGGCTTTGTTGACGACGTACTCGGTGGCTCCCGGATTACTCGCACTGTCTGACTTCACCCAACCAGTGATCGCATAGTCTTCGGTCGCCGAGATATCAAAGTCAGCGTCATCGACCCGGGAAAGCCAGACAGCGTTCGTCCCATTCCAAGCACCATTGACTTTACCTGATTGTGTCCACGAACGTGTGGAAAGCGTGAGATCATTGCCATTGATGCTGGAGTCTTCCGCCACTGTTCCTTCCATATCATCCATGTGCCAGTTGGCAACGGTACTTCCAACCGGACTCCCCCCCGCCGGATGCCCGGCGTTCATATCCTCAACGATTTGTTTTTGGGTACGGGCGTAGTTGTAGATACGCACGTCGTCGATTGATCCAGTAAAATTATCGCTTCCAACTTGGGACTTACCAATTTTCCAGTTGACTTCTGTCGCTCCCGCGAATTTATCAATCGTACCAGTTG